>CARBWQ010000008.1:11525-15330 GCA_948949055.1 uncultured Eubacteriales bacterium
TCAACCTCTCGGTTTAACTTCAACAAGCATTCTCTACTAATTTACATCTTCGAGTGATGCAAACTAAGTTTGTGCATCTTTAATGATTGCAACAATATAATATCAAAATTTACAACTCTTGTCAATAAATTTTTTAAACTTTTTTTAATTTATTAAAATTTTTATTATATTTCTTTGAGGATCTAATATTATATTCTCCTCAATTTCAGGAGTTGGGTCTGGTTTAACTATTTCATTCTTATTATTTAAATCGTCTAACTTCTTTCGTTTTTGATGAAGTATAATAGAAGTAATGACAACTAATAATATCAATATTGTCAACATCGCAATAATCAAAATTTTAGTGGTTTTCTCCTTGTTCACTTCCTATTCCCTTTTTCTTACTTAGTAAACTATAACACTTTTTAATCAATTTTGTCCACAAAAATCTTGATAAAAATCTTTCAAAGCAAAAACTAATGAGAAAAATAATTAGCACATAACTACGATACTGACCATAATTGAATTTTAAATTAACAATAAACAGAATGGCAAATGATAAGACCACAGACAAAAAATTAAAAAAATGCCTAACATACTTATCACTTCCAAGTAGCCCGATTATTAAATTTAAAACATCGAATATAACTCCACTTGCAAGCCCTGCTAATAATAGAAGGATAAACATAAGTGGTTGGTTTAGAGTGGGATAAAGCATGTCTGCCTCCTAAAAGTTACTTAAATATCCTCTTTAAAAAGGAACCCTTACTACCTATCGCTTCACTAAGTTTTATAGTTTGAAACTTGCCACTTAAATGAACCTCGCCCTCTTCAAGGTTGAGTTTTTTCACTTCAATATTACTTCCCATTAAAACAACAGCACTACCTCCCATTTCAACTACTGCTTGCGAAGGAGTTGAAGAAGCAACTTTTGTAGCACCTTTAATTTGTAATAACTCTCCGTCAAGATGAATGATATTTCCCATATAATACTCTCCTATCTTTATAGTATTCTTAAAAGTGCCTTAAAATGATAAAATTAAAAAAATATATTTTTTTGTCTTAAAAGATAGATTTTATAACTCAAATAGGTTACAATATCTTCATGGAAAAAATGACAATAACAATCAATAGCCCTATTGAAGTTTTTGATAAACTTAAAGAAGTTGGATTTTCTTATGGGCAAATTAATAGAATGATTAAGAAAAAAGATATACGCTTAAACGATGAAAAAATCAAAGAAGATTGCCTCGCTTATGATGGCGATATATTGACTATCTTTTTCACCCCCGACCAAGCCCCTAGCAAAAAGGATGAATATAGGATTATATACACTGATGAAAACATAATTATTGTTGATAAACCTTTTGGGATTGAAATTGAAGGCGAAGGTGGACTCGCTCAAAAGTTGAAAGCTCTGCCTGTTCATCGCTTGGATAGAAATACAACCGGTTTAATAGTGTTAGCCAAAAACAAGCAAAGCCAAAATGCTCTCCTAGAAGCTTTTAAAAACAAAAATGTAACAAAAAAATATTATGCAGAGGTTGTCGGCAATGCTTCTTTCAAGGAATATACCTTTAATGCTTACCTTGTAAAAGACGCAAAAGAAAGCAAGGTAAAAATATTCAACAAAATGGTTGAAGGCTCTTCCAAAATTTCTACAACCTTTAACACCATTAAATCTTCAAACTTTTCCAGTCTTATTGAATGTACTCTTCACACCGGCAAAACTCACCAGATAAGAGCTTCACTCGCATACCTCGGCTATCCAATAATAGGCGACGGAAAATATGGAAAAAACTCAGACAACAAACGTTTTAAAGAGTTTAAACAAAGGCTTCATAGCTACTATATATGTTTTAATAAACTTAATTCCCCTCTTTCATACCTCAATTCAAAATCTTTCACCTGCTTGCCAAGTTGGGTAAAAAATTAGTAATAACACAAAAATACAATAAAATTTTATTAATTTTGACTTTGTCAACTAGTCGACACTTTCCCTAATAAATAAATCTTCAACTTTATTTTTTGTAAATTTAGCTATCTTGACAAAAATAGTTGCCTTAATTCTTAAATTGCTTCTCATGAAGCTGTAATAAGAACTTCTCCCAATATTGCACATTTCACAGAACTTAGTTATAGATAGATTATTTTCTTTCAAATAATTTTTAATTAACTGTGTGTTTAATTTAATGTTCGTTTCACGTTTCATAAATCCTCCGATTTGCATTATACGATACAATAAATAAAAATTTTCAGAAACTGCAAAATCGCCTAAAAATTCTTTGAAAACTATATATTTTCGTAATTTAAAAAAAACGTTACGTATTCGCACAATTAAACTTTTTTAACAAACTTTGTTTTATAATAAAAGCAAAGGAGGGTTATATGAACACTTTTGGGGAAAGATTAAAAGAATTAAGATTAGAAGAAAATTTAACAAGAGCACAGTTGAGTATCGCATTAAATGTGAATGATAGTACAATATCTAGATGGGAAAATGGTAAAATCATTCCAGGCATTGATGATTTATACAATATAGCTGTATTCTTCAATGTTAGTGCTGATTATTTAATTGGACTTATCAACTAAAAAAAGACAAACGAATTGTTTGTCTTTTATTTTTTTAAGAACACAAGAATAACATGAGCAAAGCGAATGTTTTTTATTTGCCTACAAATACATAACCAAATGCGTTTGGTCCCCAGTGGCAAGCTATTGCTGGGTCAAGGTTATCATAAACTCTGATTTGTTTGCGATACTTTTCATCAGTCATTTCAATGAGTTTATCAAGATTTGATCTATCATAAGTATAAGAAGCTATAATTTCATAATTCTCATCACATTCATATTCTTTAAGTGCATTTGCCATAAAGAGCATGCCCATTTTAAGACCAATTTTCTTTGTGATAACTTTCACTTTTCCTTCTATAAAACAGATAATAGGTTTAATTTTTAGTATGCTTCCGAGAATCCAATCTTTTCTTGAAAGTCTGCCACCTCTAAAAAGATATTCAAGTGTTTCTGGAATAGCCATAATTTTAATGCGAGGAATTATCTTTTTGACTCTGTCTTCTATTTCATCAAGAGTATGGTCACGATATTTGTTGATTTCATCAACAATCAATCTCATACCACCAACGGCCATACGAGAGTCAATAACTTTCACCTTATCGTTGCCTTCGAAAATTAATTTTATGGCATTATAAGAACCTGAAATCTCTGATGAAATAGTAAGGATTATAACATCATCACCAGCCTCAGTGTAACTTTTCACTCTCTCTTCAAGATCGCCAAGATTAGGAAGTGATGTCTTAGGGAAAACTTTGTTTTCAATAAGTTGCCTATAAAATTCGTCCATAGGAAGATCTATTCCATCAGAATATTCAACCTCGCCTAAAAGTATTTTGAGAGGAACTAACTCAATATTATAATGTTCTACCTCTTCTTGTTTAATACTGCTACCACTATCAACTAATAACCTTAACATTTTGCCTCCTAAAAAATGATATCATCTTGTCAATAACAATTTATTTTAAAATATTCACAAATATTATACAATATTTTAATGGTTTTGAAAACAAATTTTGCTCAAATAAATAAAATTATTAAAAATATTGTTAAAAATGAGAGAAAAAAAAGGAAAATTCTTGCAAAAATAACAAAAACCACTATTTTTAGTGGTTTTTATATTTATATATCCATATCTTTCCAAATGTAAACAATGAATATTATTGAATATATTTTTCTTTGTCTAAACCTTACACAGGCACTTTAATGTATCCCATTGTGTCTAGTTTTTCTTTTGTTAAAGCCTCGCCTGTTC
>CARBWQ010000009.1 GCA_948949055.1 uncultured Eubacteriales bacterium
TGAAGCATAAAGCTCTTGCCAGTATCAACATAGAATTTCAGCTGTTCTTTTATTGTCATTGGAGTATCATCTATGGTTACATTCAATTGCTGTCTTTTAGGATTTACTGCTATTGATTTTGAATTTTGTGAAAGGGCGTTAATCTGTTCAAGTGCTTGGTTTCTATCTTTTTCAGTTAGAAAAACTGAGTTTAGGAATCCTTCACAGGGGAGAAACCCTTCATTATTTGAAAAGTTATAATTTTGTTCTGCAATTTTATTTGGGTCGCCATTGCCTTTTGATATCTCAGCATGTAAGTCATAATCATTTAAGAAGGCTCTTACTTGTGAGTTTTGCCAGCCATATTTATTTTGAGATACAGCTTCAAATCCTGCCATGAGACCAACTTTACTCATGAAGTTAAAAAATCCATTTATATCTTTTTTTACTAAAAAAGGAATTGGCTCAACTTTAAACCATCTAGTTTCGCCTCTCATAACCTTTTTCCCGTCTGAGAGTTTTTCGAAAGAAGTTAGGTCGCAGTTTGCTCTGATATAACGTTTGCCTTTATAAAGATATTCTTCGGCCACTTGGTTGCAACTTGCTTTTATATTACCATTTTCTTTATAAAGATCGCTTTTTTTGGTTGGAAATAATGTCTCGAAATCATGCTTGAAAGTTCTATTTGTCTTAACAAGTTCGTCTGACGATTGCTCAAAAAGTTTTTCAAGTTCTTTTGCATTTGAGGCAAGATCTTGTGGATAAACTAGACAATCAAATGTTGCCATTGGTAAACTTTGTGAGAAATTTTGGCTTGTAGGCAGTTGATTTAAATTTGTTGAGCAATGGAAGCCAAAAGCATTTCTGAATTCCTTGCTCATAGAGGCTAAGTCAATAGTAAAAGTGGGGAATATCGCATGGCTAAAAGAGTGTGGGTGTGCAATATCAATTGCTTTGTTTTTGTCAACTTGTAAACTGTATCCATCAATAGTTAAACAATAGGAATGAGAAGCTCCTGCAAAAAGAGAATAATCGGTAACATGGCTCTTGAAATTATTAATTTCATATAAAAAAGGAAGGATTATTTTGTCCTTGGTTTTGTTTGAAAGTGGAATATAATTAGTTTTTAAGATACTTAAAAATTGATCAAGTTCAGGTTTATTACTCATGGCTTCTCCAATTGTTTTTATATTAATATTTTACAATATATATTAGTTATAGTCAATATCTAAAAGTCAGATATTGAATAATTTTTTATTGGAAAGGTTATTAGTTTCTCGTCAAAGTGGATTTTTTCTAGATAATTAAATTTGTCGGTAAACTTTGAAGGGTTATAGCCGTGAAAAGCTCTAAACGCACGAGAAAAACTTTCCCTTGTATTGTAACCACAAGTGATTGCCACATCAATTATTCTTTCTTTTTGAAGTAAGAAGACGGCTTCGCTAAGACGCCTTTTTCTAATATAATCTTTTATTGTGTATCCAGTAAAAAGTTCAAAAACAGAACTTGCTAGATTGCTATTAAGTTCAAGTATTCTGCATATCTTATTTACATCAATGTCTTCAAATAAATTTTCTTCCATTTTGTCAATTGCTGAATTTAATCTACCATAAATGCTTATCATATAAATAATTATAGTTAAAAATCATTATTTGTCAACAAAAGTGACATTTTTTAATGATAAAAAGTCATTCAGTCGAGGCGAAAATATGTTAAATTAGGGTAAGAGGTGTAAACATGGCAAAGAAATATTTATTCAATGGCAAAGAATATGACTTGCAAGAAATGGGTGATATTGTTATTAAATATCTATCTAAGATGACTAAAAAATTTACTGAAATTCAGGAATTATGCAAAGAAATTAAAGCCAAGCTTGGAACCAGTCCAAAAGATAAATTAGATTATGCTACTGAGTTTTCTCTTCAAATGTTTGAAGAACTAGAAAAAGCGACTATTGATAAAATGCAAAAAGAAAACAAAGAGTATGACGAGGCTGTTGCAAATAAAGATTTTGAATATGTTTTAAGGGAATTCGGAAGATTGATTGTAAATGAAGACTTGATGTTTCAGCAAGCTGATCAGGCAATGGACGAGCTTGTTGTTTCCGATGAGTCTATCAATTCAAAAGTGAAGGAGAAAGCTATTGATTTGCAAATAACTGTTCTTGATCACGCATTAAATTGCCATCAAAAGTTTACTGATTTTGTTCGTCAGTATGTTGAAGAAAATGCTAGCGAAAATGATGGTGCACAATTATAAAAGGCAATAGGTAATTTTTGTAGAATTTTTAGCACTATATTCATAGATTGTCTATGTAGTACTTTTTGTTTAAAAAAAGTTATTTGTTATTTATTTAATTTTTTCAGAAAACAAATTTTTACGTGATATTTACAAAGGGAGTTAATATGAAAGATAGCAAAAAGAGTTCAGAATATGACATGATTAATAAATATATTGATGAAGCAATAAGTTTAATTTTAAAGAAAAAAGAATTTGATTGTATTAGAGTGCTAGAAAGTCTAAAACTTTTTAGTCATAGTGTTTTGATGTCACACTATATGTTTGATGATGAAAATTAAGAGTTTTTAAGTAAGCTCTTTTTACCAAATAAACAAACACAGGCACAATGCCTGTTTTTTTGTTATTGTAAAACTAAAAAAACTCCTCTTTCTATCAAATTCGACGACTTTTTTCATTTAATCGAAAATTTGATTTGGACTTAATTATATTAATGCGTTATAATAGTGATGAAAGAGGTTTACAATGAATTCTTGTGAGCAATTTATTTTTTTTAATAATCTGTTTGAAAAAGGTGACAAGATAGGCGTAGGTTGCAGTGGGGGAAGCGATTCTCTTGCTCTTTTACATTTTCTTGCAACCAATCAAAGGAAGTTTAATATTGAAGTGGTGGCGATTCATGTTGACCATCAGGTGCGAGAAAATAGCCAACTTGATAGCGAATTTGTAAAGAAGGTGGCAGAAGATTTAGGTATTCATTTTTATCATTTTACAGTTGATGTGCCTAAACTTGCAAACGAGAGAGGGTTAAGCATTGAAACGGCAGGAAGAGATGCAAGGTATGATATTTTTAAAACCCTTGTAAGTCGTGGAGTTATAAACAAAGTTGCTCTCGCTCATCATAAGAATGACCAAGCTGAAACTATACTCATGCATATTTTCAGAGGAGCTGGCATTGCTGGGGCAAAAGGTATGGAACCAATTAGTGAGGCAATCTATGTTCGACCTATGCTAGATACTTCAAAAAGTGAAATATATAGTTATCTAAAAAAGAATAAGCTTGAATATTTGGAAGATTACACTAATTCAGACAACTCCTATAATAGAAACTTTGTGAGGAATGTCATATTAAAAGATGTGTTATCTCGTTGGCCAAACGCCATAGACTCTATTGTTAACTTTGGCAAATCAGCGAGTGAAGATGATGAGTTTATCAATAGTCAAATTTACGATGACTCAATTGTGTATGATGATAACCTTGTTAAAATTCCGACCTCTTATTTTGTTTATAGTCAGGCTGTGATAGCAAGACTGGTTTTTAGAGCAATGAAGAGCTTGGGGATAAATAAGGATATTGAACGCAAACATATTAGTTTAATAAAGAAACTAGCAATCAATGGTGACAATGGCAACAAACTAAATCTTCCTTTTGGAGTTGTTGCGATAAAAGAATATGACTATTTGACCTTGCATTTCAAAAGCAAGACTTGCGAGCTACTAGAAAAACCTTTTAAGATAAAAGATAAAATCTATGTGAAAGGTTATGGAAAAATATCAATGACAAAAGTTAAGAATATAGACTTGAAGGAAAATGCTTTATATATTGATGTTGACGCATTGCCAACTGATGCAATTTGGAGATTTAGGAAAGAGGGTGATAATTTTACTAAGTTTGGTGGCAAAAGGAAAAAACTAAAAAGTTTTTTAATAGACAGAAAAGTCCCTGCGAGAATTAGAGATAATCTGCCAGTACTTGCAAGTGATAATGAAATTTTAGTTGTGTCTGGTATAGAAATATCAGACAGAGTGAAGGTGGATGAACTTTCAAAAAACATCTGCAAGATTATAGTTGAAAAAGATGAATAGAATTTATATTCCCTATTGAATTTAGTTTGATATTAAGTTATAATGTCTTTATTCGAGAGGTTAATTATGGATGAACTTGCTGGAAAATTAAAAAAGAATTCGCTTGGTGATTTCCTATCATTGCCAAATTCTACCTTCTTTAAAAATAGACAGGCTTTGCCTATTTGCACAGATTATGCTGTTTTTTGTGCATGTAACGATGTTTGGGCTAATGAGATTACCAAAGAAGAGTATAATGCTATTTTGCAAAATGGCAAGAGACAGTGTTTTACCAATCCATATCTTACATCTTCACAGAATGTGATTTTCCCTACTTTGACGGTGGAAACTAGCGAACTTGACAACATACACCCTCATTTATATTTTCCTCAATGCAAAAGTAATGATAGCAAAAAATTAAATGAATATTTTCCTTTCGGGCTTGTTAAGTCTACCGGCAAAATGTATGTTGGTGGATTTAATATGAAAAAGCAAAAAGTTAGGTACTATGATGAGTATGAGCTGGATGATAAAAGATATGTTAGAGTTAAGAGCAAAGATGACAAGGTAATTTGGTTTGATGTTTCAGAAGTAGACTTCTTTGTTGAATATGGAAAGAAAACTAGTAGACTTATAACTACAAAAGGCTTAATTTCAGGTTTGCCTGAATTTGGTGGCGAAACTGAAAAAACATATGCCACTTCAATTTATAGAGCATACCTAAATGGATTAAAATTAAATGATAATTTCAATTTTGAAGGCAGGGGATTTTTAGATGAGGCAACATATACTAATAGTTTATTGCGCCCACATGACATTTACAGTCAAATTGATGAAGAAGAGCTAGAAGACCTTGACTAGAAATACAAACCAAAGCTTTTTATAGTTGTTTTAATAATAGAAATTGAAATGTAAATGACTTGATTTATATTTATGGCTGAAATTGAAATACCTTGATTAAAAATTAAACGGCTTGATATTTTCAACAATAAAAAGAATATAAAAAGTTTGAAACAATTGGCGTTTGGCATACGAAAATGCAAGTAATTTCCTTTTACTTGCATTTTTATATTGTATATGGTATAATCTAATCATAGAAGGTGCAGTATTCTAGTCAGAAAAATGATTTAGGAAGGCGAAGTAATAGCGTCGAAGGGCATATCTGTGAAGTTTCTGGTGCTGGCTTTGGTTGCCCAAACTGGGGTTGGTGCTGGGAGTTAAGAATTTTGGGCGAATTGTAATGGCATACAGTCCCCGACCCAATTTTCGTGGAGACCTAGATAAAGGGTGGTTGTGAAAATCGGCCACTCGCTAGGAAGAACCTGCATTGCGATAAAAGTTGTGTGCAGCGTAGCCTGCTTTGAGTGAATGAACCGGGATAAAGCGTAAATGCAAGCAAAGTATCGGCCAATACTTAGTTTGACATTGCTTTTGAAATCTCATTTGCAAAACAAGCTAATAAGTCATTTGACTGTTAAGGAAAACTTCTAGACTGTTGCAAAATTGCAGATAGACTAAGGATTATAGTGCGACCTAAGTGGCGATTCGGTGTTATGTCTTGCTTAAAAGGAAACTGCTCATTCGGTGACGGTGAGTGCGAGAATGGGAAATCCGACCGAACCTATGGCGCAAGGTTTACTTAGCCTATTGCCTTCTAAATGTAACGCTTTAATAGCGTTGCATTTTTTTATGAGCGCAAGAATAACATGAAAGCAAAGAATGTTATCTTTATGGACGTAAGAATAACATGAAAGCAAAGAGTGTTTTCTTTTATTTTAATAGTTTAAAGCAAAGCATTTGATAAAAATGAACGTTTATAGCAAGCTAAGTAAACTTGTTTGCATTATTGACAGCTTTGTGATATAATATTCTCAAAATGAGGTTAAAGAATGGAAAATAAAAAAGTTAAAAAACCTAAACCGTCGAAGTTTGCTTTATGGTGGAGATGGCCACTTATTGTGCTGGCTCTATCTTTTTGTCTTTCGCTTGCTTTCGGTGTTGTCAGCCAAGTTGCATTGACAGGAGCTGGAATTGCAATTAGTGTGGTAGTTATATTAATATTTATTGGCATAGCAATTTTTTCAGATATGGTTGGTGTCGCAATCACGGCAGCAAATTTTGAACCGTTTAGAGCTATGGCTGCAAGAAAGGTTAGGGGCGCAAAAGAGTCAATCAAACTTATTCAAAATAAAGAAAAGGTTGCCTCAGTTTCAGCAGATGTAATAGGCGATATTTGTGGTATCCTTTCTGGTGCTGCCGGAACTTCAATCACAGTCGTGCTTATTGTCAATTATGCTGGTACTTTTTGGGAAGTTCTTATTGCTTCACTTGTGTCAGCTGTTATTGCAGCACTTACTATTTTTGGCAAAGCTTACTGTAAAAAATATTCAATGTTACATTGTGAAAAGATTATTCTTGTACTTGGGAAATTTATTAGCTTATTCCATTTCCAAAAGAAAAACAAAGATAATTTAGACAAAAAAGGCAAAAAAAGCGATAAAAAGGACAAAAAAGAGGGGAAAATGGTAAAATTTATAAAGCCTGACTTTAAAAATAACATTTTAAACGTTTCTGCAAGTTTAGCTACGCTACTAGGTTGTGACAATAAAAATCCAACTTTAAAAGTTTTGGAAGAAAAATTTAAGAAAAAATTCAAAAATGTAGTTTTTATAATTTTTGACGGTCTTGGTAAAAATCCTATTGAGGTTAACTTAAATAAAAATTCATTGTTAAGAAAAAATACTGTCAAAGATATTACATCAGTTTTACCTGCAACTACAACCAATGCCACTACAACTTTGCTTACTAATTCTTATCCAATAGAACATGGGATGTTTGGCTGGTCGGTAAACTTTGAAGAACTTGGACGAAATGTAGATGTTTATCTTTCACAAGATACGAAAACAGGTGAAAAGATTGATCCTAATTTTATTTCAAATAGATTGCCAATTATACCTTTCTATAAAAATGCAAAAACTGATTATAAGATTAGCAAGGTCATACCTTCTTACTGGAATGATGGAATTGAGGAAAATCGTCACGTGTGTTCAAAGATAGGCGAGTACTTTGATGAAATAAAAAATATTTGTCAGATGGAAGGCAAACAATTTATATATACCTATTGTCCTGAGCCTGATGCTACAATGCACCAATATGGAGTTTCTTCTGTTGAGGCAAAAGAGCTTATTAATCATATTAATGACAAAATGGAGGAACTCGCTAAAAGCTGTGACGATACGCTCTTTATTATAACTGCCGACCATGGTCAAATAGATGTTGAAGGCTATATCGAAATTTATAAAGATGAAGAGTTGCAATCACTTTTAAGATGCCCACCTTATTTAGAGCCAAGGGCGACTGCTTTTAAAGTCAAAGCTGGCTTAAATGAAAAATTTATTGAAGTATTCAATAAAAATTATGGCAATGATTTTGAACTTTATCCTGCAAGTAAACTAATTGAAGAGGGTTATTTTGGTGATCCTAATATCATAGGTCAGAGAGAATTGCTTGGAGATTATATTGCAATTTGTAAAAACCATAAGCAGTTTGTCATCTTTGAAGATGCGCCTAGGTTTAAAGGTAATCACTGCTCTTTGACAGAAGAGGCAATAGTCCCACTAATTTTGATAGAAGGGAAAAAATAACATGAAAAAAGGAATTACTAGCTTCTTAATTCCTTTTTAATTTTTATTTCAATTTTTTCATTAGTTCTAGTATGGTTCTTTTATTGTCACTAGAAAGAGAGTTGAACATATCAAGCATATTTTTATCATCTTTATTATACTCTTTTCCTAAATAGAAGAAGTCGAAAGGTGTAATCTCTAAAACTTCAAGTATATCTAAAAGAGCACTTATTTTAAGTTCAACTTTTTTATTCAAAAATCTTTTTATATAGGATTCGCTACGACCAAGTTTCAAACTTAAAGCTCTTGGCGAAAGGTTGGATTTATTAATAAAAAATCCAAGTCTATTTATTACTTCATCATAATCAATAAATTTTTCCATATTTTTCTCCTTAATATAGTTTCTAAAATAATTTTAACCTATATTAATATTTAACTACATTCACAAATAGACTCAAATTTTACAAAAATGTTTGCAAATCGGTCACTAGATGATTGACATTTGGCTAATTTAATCATACAATGTTTGAAACTGATAAGAAGGGGGACTGCAAATTGGAAGGAAAAACCTGTTGTTTTACCGGGCATAGAAGTCAGAAATTGCCATGGGGATTTAAAGAGGGCGATGAAAAATGCAAAATTATGAAGTGTCATTTAAAAGAAGAAATTCTAAAAGCGATTGACCAAGGTTATACTCATTTTATTTCTGGCATGGCTCTTGGTTTTGATATTATCAGTGCTGAACTTGTGCTAGAACTTAAATCGGTTTATTCATATATCACTCTTGAATGTGCTTTGCCTTGCAAAACGCAACATTTACGTTGGCCCAGCTTTTATAGAAGTAGATACATTAATATTCTTGAAAATGCAGATAGTATTTGGTGTAAACACGAGTATTATGAGGAAGGGTGTATGCAGGAGAGAAATGAGTATATGGTGGATAGTTCTTCACTGGTGATTGCGCTATATAACGGCAAACCGGGTGGCACAAGAAAAACCATCGAGTATGCTAGAAAAAAAGGAAAAGAGGTTGTTATAATTCCTCTTTTATAATATTTATATATTTATAATAAATGCTTGACAAAAAACTGAAAAGACTATATAATACACCTTGCAAGAGTTTGAAATTACAACTTTCATCTGTTGCAGGTGCTTTTTATTAGCACTTTCCTTGTCTTTTTAAAAGACCATTTTGTCCAAAAGGAGGTAAAAAGTATGAATAAGTATGAACTTCTTTATATCATTTCATCTGATGTTGCCGAAGAAAAAAGAGAAGAAATTATCTCTAAGTTCGCTTCTTATGTTGAAGCAAAAGGCGGAGTCGTTGAAGGAATTGATAAATGGGGAATGAGAAAACTTGCTTATCCTATCAACTTCAAAAACGAAGGATTCTATGTTTTAATGAACATGACTTTCGATCCAAACGAAATTGATGCTATGGCAAAACTCATGAACATTACAGAAGGCGTTGTTCGTCAAATGTTTGTAAGAAAATAGTTTAAATAATTTTTGTCAATTGACGAATAAGGAGATATTATGAATAAGATAATTTTAATTGGGAATTTAACAAAAGACCCTGAAATAACTACCACAAATAGTGGTGTTTCTGTTTGTAGATTTTCTCTTGCAGTTCAAAGAGGATTTTCAAACAATAGCGACAACGGTCCACAAGCTGACTTTTTCAATATTGTAGTTTGGAGAGGACTTGCCGAAAACTGTCACAAATTTTTAAAGAAAGGTTCAAAGTGCTGTGTAGTTGGAAGAATCCAAAATGTTTCTTATGAAGCACAAGATGGTACAAAACGCTACACAACTGAAATTACTGCTAATGATGTTGAATTTTTAAGCACAAGAAACTCTGATGGAAATGGTGAAATGCCAAGACCTAATGGTGGTTCTGCTGAGCTTGAACCTATCGATGATGACGATAGTTTACCATTTTAATTAAAAGGAGAAAATTATGGCTGAAATGAAAAGCGAAGAGAAGGTTGTTGTAAAGAAATTCCGTAAACCTTCTAAGAAAAAAGTTTGTGCTTTTTGTGTAGCTGGTGAAAAGGCTATTGATTATAAAGATATTGCTAAAATCAGAAAATATATCACTGAAAAGGGCAAAATCTTACCAAGACGTCAAACTGGTGTTTGCTCTTTCCATCAAAGAGAACTTTGCACTGCTATTAAAAGAGCTAGAAATGTAGCACTCTTACCATATGTAGGTGACTAATTTATTATATAAACCCTGAAAAAGGATAAATAAAAAAATAATGGAGGTAAATATGCAAAAGGAAATGCACCCTGATTATCATGAAGTTACCGTAACTTGTGCTTGTGGCAATACCTTTAAGACTAAGACTTGCTCAAAAGGCGAAACTCTTAGCATTGATATATGCAACAAATGTCACCCATTCTTCACAGGTAAGAAGAAGGTTGTTGACGCTAGTGGTAATGTTGAAAAATTCAACAAGAAATACGGCTTAAACTAAGTTGATAAATATAAAAAGCACTTCAAACGAAGTGCTTTTTTGCTATGTAAATTTTTCAAAAGCGTTGAAATCTTTTATAAGATATAAATATAATAATTAAATTTTATAAATTAATTTTAAAAAAAGACTTGACAAATCCCCCCCCCGATTAAAATAGAGTTATGGAGGAATTATGGAAGTTAAACATTACGCAAAAATATATTATCCAGGAGCATTTGTTTCTGAGTCGTCAGTTAAGGAAATTGATAAACGTGACATCAGTGTAGTCAAATTACGAAAATCTATGCTTGGGGTTGAGCTTTATGATGTTGTAACAATGAAAGCTGACTACAAAGGCAAGAAAATTACTTTTAAATCTGAAAATATCGATAACGAGTATTTTCCTATTGGCAAAGTCGTTACATTGGAAGAAGTAGGAAAAGAATATGGCACAAACTCAACAGCCTACTTGAATTTATCACACAATGGTTATGAGTATGCTTTAAAAACAGCAGGTGGAAGGATGGTTTTTCTTGATAAAGAAGATGTTGATAACGTTATTGACCCTGATTCAATTATTGAAGAGGAAGCTGAAAGAGAATAAATTAAAAAGACTTTTTTAGTCTTTTTTTTGTATTTAAAATCCAATTGCATATTGACTTACATATAATATTATGTTATATTAAAATTAAGAAGGAGGGGGCTATGATTAATGAAACTTGGGATAGAGCAAAAGCTATGAAAGTAAAAGAGTACCAATTTAAAGATTTTATAACTGAAAAGACAGAAGAGATATTATTTAAAAATAAAAAATACACCACTTTGCAAGCACAATATGACAAGGCTAGAAGACTGTATTCAAACGCCTATCAATATTTTGATACAAATGGTTTTAGAGGAATGCAGACTAGAACTGAAATGGATATTATGCAAATTAGAAAGGAAGTTGAAGAATATCCAGCAAAGAAGGAAGAACTTGAAACATTAATCTCAAAGAAACTGTTTGGAAAGGGAAAACTTAGAGAAGAACTTAATATTTTAACACGTGATTATGACGCAAACGTTGTTAGGTTGAAATATATTGACGACTATGAAAAGTATATGACAGGAATAGGCTTTTCAAGCGTTGAAGCTATCGCTGACAAAATAAAAAAGATTGAGAAGTTAGCAGTAGGCAAAGTATTGCAAGAAAATTTTGACAACCCTCTTATTATTGAGTTTGCTTCAAAAGCTATTTTAGAGGGAGGCAGTAAAATAAGGGCTTGGGAAGGTTTTTCTGGTGTTGCAAAGGAAATTATTAGCCAAAGTGCATCGAAAGTTGATATTACTACAAAAAATGAAGCTCTTAAAACAGGTGTAGGTTTGATAAAGTCTCAAATTGCATCTGAAAATTTTGAAGAAGATGAAAACAGTATTTAATAAGACGGATTTCTCCGTCTTTTTTTGTTAACAATTTTAAACCTTGCTTTTATATGTTTTAAGAATATTTAATCAAGAAAAAATAAAAATAATTATTAAATTTAAAATATATTTAGATATTCTTGAAATTTTTGTTAAAAGGTGATATAATCGTTAAGTTAAAAAGGAAGAAAATTATGAAAAATGATAAAATTAGAAATATTGCGATTATTGCTCACGTTGACCATGGCAAAACATCGCTTGTAAATGAACTTTTAAAGCAAGGTAGTGTTTTTAGAGATAATCAGGTCGTAGAAGACAGGGTTATGGATTCAAATGCACTTGAAAGAGAACGTGGAATTACAATTCTATCAAAAAACTGCTCTTGTCTTTATGGTGACACAAAGATTAATATTATTGATACTCCTGGACACGCTGACTTTGGTGGCGAAGTTGAACGTGTTCTCAAAATGGTAGATGGTGTACTCCTTGTCGTTGACGCCTATGAAGGTCCAATGCCTCAAACTCGTTTTGTTCTTGAAAAGGCTCTTTCATTAAAGTTGAAAGTTATTGTTGTTGTCAACAAAATTGACAGAGCTGATGCTAGAATAAATGAAGTAATCGATGAGGTCCTCGAACTATTCCTTGAACTTGACGCTAATGAAGAACAACTTAATTCTCCTTTCATATTTGCATCAGCAAGAGCAGGTATTGCCAGTGAAGATAAAGATGTTCAAGGCAGTGATATGAGCGCACTCTTTAATAAGATTATTGAATATATCCCAGCTCCTGAGGGTGAAGAAGAAAAAGCATGTCAAATGCTCGTTTCCTCTGCCGAACACAATGAGTATGTTGGAAAACTTGCAGTAGGTAAGATTTCAAGAGGTTCAATCAAGGTTGGTCAAAGTGTAACGCTTTGCAACTATCACGATGAAAGCAAGAAAACAAGGTCAAAAGTTGTAAGTCTTTTTGTATTTGAAGGTCTTAAAAAAGTGCCAGTTGAAAGTGCAACTGTGGGTGAAATTGTTTGCATAGCAGGACTTGAAGGCGTGCAGATTGGTGATACTATTTGTGATAGCAATGATGTTGAACCTGTTGAGTTTGTTAAAATAGCTGAGCCAAGCGTTGAAATGACTTTTATGGTCAATGACAGCCCTCTTGCTGGAAGAGAAGGTAAGTTTGTTACCTCTCGTCATCTTAGAGATAGACTTTATAAAGAAGCTGTTAAAGACCTCTCGCTTAGAGTAGAAGATGGCGAAACTGCTGAACAATTTAAAGTTAGTGGAAGAGGAGAAATGCACCTTTCTATTCTTATTGAAAACATGAGAAGAGATGGTTATGAATTCCAAGTTTCAATGCCAAAAGTTCTTATTAAGACTATCGACGGAGTAAAATGTGAACCTATTGATAGACTTATCCTTGACGTTCCAGAAGATTGCACTGGTGTTGTTATGCAAAAGATGGGAGTTAGAAAGGGAGAACTTGTTCAGATGAATCCTCACGGAAATCGTATGAAGATGGAATTCTTAATTCCTTCAAGAGGACTTTTCGGATTTAAGAGTGAACTTTTGACTGATACAAAGGGTGAAGGTGTAATTAATTCTGTGTTCTACGATTATCAGCCATGGAAGGGTGAAATTAAAAGACGTGATGTTGGCTCACTTGTTGCCCATGAAGATGGTGAGGCTATCGTTTATGGTTTATTTAATGCACAAGAGAGAGGTGATCTTTTCGTTGAACCTGGTATGAAAGTTTATGCCGGAATGGTAGTTGGCTTAAACCCAAAAGGTGGCGATATTGTCGTTAATGTCTGCAAGAAAAAACATCTTTCAAACTGCCGAGCATCAGGCTCTGATGATGCACTTAGACTTACGCCAGTTAAGAAAATGAGTCTTGAAGATGATATCGAGTTCTTGGCTGATGATGAAATTTTGGAGGTTACACCAAAGAGTCTTAGAATCAGAAAAATTATACTTGATCATAACCTTAGAAATCGTGAAAGAGGAAAGGTCATGAGAGGAGAAATTTAATATAAAATTCTAAAAAAGAGGAGGGTTTTATGCTTATCAATCCAGAAGAAAAGAGAAATTTAAAAAGATCCAACAAAAGACTTTTAATTTTCCTTTTGATTGCCTTCGTTATTGATGCTTTTATTGCCTTTCTCTTTTTCCAATATACCAATATGCACTCAGTGCTTTGTGGTTTTATTATCATACTTATCACGGCTGTCATTTATTTGCTCTTTTTGTGGATTTGTGGTAAAATTGATAAAAGAAGGGAAAAACGACTTGCAGATTCAGGCAAAAAAGACCCATTTACAAAACAATAGGTTTAATAAGGTGGCAAATATATTTACAAAGATAATTAATTAAAAAGTATTGAAATAAAATACAACTGCAAAACTAATGATTACTTTAAGGGGGACGTATGGCAGATTACAAGATTATGCCACATAACATAGAGGCAGAACAATCAGTTCTTGGAGCAATTTTGATCGACTTGCAAGCTCAGGTCGATATTTTCGGCATGATGAAGGAAGATGATTTTTATTCACAAGCACATAAGACTATTTATTCTGTAATGAATAAGATTTATCAGCGTTCTCAACCTGTCGATTTCGTTACTCTGACTGATCAGCTTGATCAGGACAAAGTTCTTGATAAAGTTGGAGGTATTGATTATATTACTGCTCTTACAAATGTAGTGCCATCGGCTGCCAATTTCAAATTTTATTGTGATATAGTAAAATCAGATTCGGTCAAAAGAAAACTTATCTATTCTGGTCAAAAGATAATTGAAAACGCCTATGAAATGGAAGATAAAGAAAAATGTCTTCAATTTGCAGAAAAGGAAATTTTTGATATTGCTGAAAAACAATCTCGTTCTGCACTTGAACATGTCGGCGCGCCAGATGGTGCGATAAAGCATGTAATTGATAAGTTTG
>CARBWQ010000010.1 GCA_948949055.1 uncultured Eubacteriales bacterium
CAACTGACGAAGGCAGACAAGAAAGTGATGATTTTAGTTTCACACTTGATAATGGAAAGATCAATACAGATGGTGGAAAAGATTATACAATTCATGTGAATTTAATTAAGAAAGAAGAGTCAGGCTCAACCATTGGCACAACCATTTACAATAGACTTAATGTTGAAATTGTTAGTGGTGGCGAAAATATTGAAAGCTACGAGTATAACACTGCAAATGGTGAGTTTAAGTTAAGCTTAAAAGATTATATTGACTCTGATAAAGTAGTTACTTTTGCAGTTTATACAAACTTAGGCTACTTGGCAACTATGACAGTAAATCTAAAAGCCAATGTAACTTATATTCCATCTGAAAGCACAACAAGCCTGAATGGTGGAAGAGAGTATGCTCTTGATTCAGATTTTATACATTTAATAGAAAATGGAACAAAAATAGAGAATTTTGACATTATTCAAACAAAAATTTCTGGTGACGGAAAGGATCTTGTAAGAATAGATGGAAAAACAATAGTTGTTGGCGATCTTATTTCAGATAAGAAGATAATGATAAATTATATTATTAATATTTGTCCAACTTGTCTTAGTGATGATCAATGTACTGAGTGCCAAGACGGTCAATATACAAGACAATTTATCTTCTCACAAGAATATTCTTTGAAGCAAAATGTTATTCCAGTAAATTCACTCGTTGCAAATGGTGAAACAATTGCAGGAGGCGAACATACTGTTGATTTGACAAGTTTATACAACCTTATAGGGGAAGAAAAGGAGTTAAATAACATTTCTATCAATACTACTTCTTCAAATCCTGCTTTTGGTGGTATAGAAGGAAACAAAATTAAGACAAATTTTGTTTCAGAAAAAGTTACACTTGAACTCATCTTACAAGTGCAAATAAAATTTGGTGATACAATTCAAACTTATAATGTAACTTACTCTTTTGTAGTAGCTCCAAGCGTGAAAATCGTTGTGAGCTATCCAGTTCCTAATGATACAGCAAACTTAGATTATGAGTTTATTGAAACAGGAACAAAATTTGGAAATATACTTGCACTTTTACAAAATAAACCAATATTTAGTGATCAAACTCGCGTTAAAATCTTTAATGGTGAGCTGAGCGATAACGGAATTGTAGAATACAACGATGAACTTACAGAATTTGATACAGAAACTCTTTCAGTGATTATTAATAGTCAAAGCGACAATTCAATAGTTAAAGTATCAGATGAAAAAGTTAGCACTAATGGTGTGATAGCAAACGATGGCATAGTAACCTTTGATAGAGTTAACACTTCTGGTATGGAGGCAAGTGTAGAACTTGGCATAACTTATCAATCGGTTAGTGCAACATATCTTATTAAGATTATGACAAATACTCTTTCACTTTCTCTTCAAACTGTTTCAAATTATACACAGCAAGGTGAATATACTGACGAAACTAGTACAACTTTAATCAGTTATGAAAAGGTCTATGTTGATAAAACATCAACTGAAAATCTATTCGCTGGTGGAAGACTTGTCTATGCTTCACTTAATACTACTATGGCAGGCTATGCAGATGAATATTTCTTCGTATTCTCTTCATTAAGTGAAAATGGAATCAGAAAATATTATTCTTCGTATCCAATTTATATTTCAGCTAACGATCAAAGCAAAAATCTTTATTACGATTTAGGAATTTCTTTACTTGGTAAAACTTTTGAAGGTGTATATCTTACTTCGGCAATAGAAAATGCTGGCATTGGTATTCGTGGAGAGGAGCGTGAGCTTGTTAAAGCGTCAAATGCCAATGTAGAAAATGATCAAACTGATGGAAGAGTTTCCATAAATATAGATGATTTACCTACAAATTTTGCAAATAACATATTTGTTATAGAAAATAATAAACCAAAAGTTACTCTTGCAAATAGAATTCAACTTAAATATGGCGTTGATGATAATGGCAATGATATTTTAGTTGATTACAATAAATACAAAACTATTTTTGAAAATAGCGATGTTTCCATTGATGCTGAAAGTGGAAAATTAGATAAAATTCAAAAAGCATCAAAGGAGTATTCTTTTGACAAAAAAGATGGTTCAATTGTTAGCACAAAAGTATTTAATTTTAATTATTACTTTATGCCAAGCATAGATATTGAAGTTGCTGAGCGAGCAACAATGGCCGGAAACTATGTGACATTGGAAGTTAACCAGGAAAATGTAAGTTTAAATACTTTACTTGGAATTAAACATCCTACAACAAACAGACAAATTTCTGTGGGTGATTTTACAACTGAAAATTCTGGTATTGTCTTTGAAACTATTTATTTTAATAACAATACAGAGTTAGCTGAATATGACAGCATTTTAAAGAACTATCTCTCACTTTACAATTTCTCTGCGTTTAAGAGAGAAGTTAATGATGACGGTGTAAATCTTTCAGGTAATTACTTATATCTATCTAGGGCTGATATTTCAAACAGAAGTGGATATATTTATGATTACAGCTTAATTCCTCTTGGTGCAAAAAACACTGGTGATTTCGTGCTTGGTAAGATAACTTACAAGGTTAGTGGTTTTGAAATGGTGTATTATGCAGTTATCAAAATAGTCCCTGATTATATTGTTACATTTGGTGGAAGTGTTGATAATTCAATGACCGAAGAAGATGGCACTATAATTTCAAACCATATAGTTAATGAAATTGCCAAAACCACAACATTAGATAAGCAAACTTACTACAATAATTTTACTCTCACTGGTGAAAATGGCTATATGTCAATAAAACATAAGAATGGAAGTGGAATTAAAAATGAGCTTTCTACATCAAACTTTAAACTTCAAATGCCTACCGATAGATTGTTTGAGGGTGTGACTTATAATAGTTCTGACAATATAGAAAAGAAAATCTTCTATTCTGATTCTAGCAACTTATCTAAAAATTGGCAAAAGGAAGATAATAATTATTCTTACAATTCATCAAATTCTGTTAAGTTTGAAAGCGTAAGAGAAGTCGTTTTCGGTAATCAATACTATTTTATAGAAGGTAAAGATGGCTATGGTTATCAATATAGAATTTACTTTATGCTTAGAGCAACAAAGCAAACTCCTTCTATTATTGATACTATCACTATAACCGAGGAAGAATATTTTGATTTAGGCGTACAATATCAAGAACTTTCTATCACAAAGAATCAAAGTTCAGCAAAGGACTCTTATCTTTTAAATACATCTGCTCCAAGGACACCACAATCAAATGATACAAATGTTAAATTGATTAATTTTGAAGGTATTGAAACTTGGCAATTTATTAGGGATTATACAGTTGCACAAACATCAGATAATTCCAAAATATATTTAAATTCTTTATCTAATACAACTGCAAATGTAGGATATGGGGATGATATTTATGAAGTTAATAATGAAAACGCTTTAAATAATAAAATTGACGAAATAATAGGTTCAGAGAATTACTTAAAATTCCCAATGCTTAATTATATTTCTGTTGAAAGTATCAAACTCTTTGATCCTCAAACCGATCTTGAAATTCAAGAAATTACAAGAAATAGTGGAACAGGAGAAGGCTTAGGCTGGGCGTTTGCTACCGATGCGTCAGGCAGATTTGGAAACGAAGCTACAAGTTCAACTGATACATCAGATAAATCTGAATCAACTACAACACCATCTTCACCAGAGGAAACGCCTGTTGTTGCTGGCAAAGGACCAAGAGGTGTATTAGGTATTAATGAAAATAACAAAGATTACGATAGCAATCTTTGGAAAATGCCAATATTAAAAAATACCGATATATTTAAAGATGGAAATACTGCAACTTTAAGACTTGTAGTTAAATTAAAATATGATTCAAATCATGGCGAAGACTCAATTATTGAAACTTGCGATTGTGCTATAAATATAACTGTCGTTAAAAAGGCATCTTTCGCTGTTCAAGATCCAAGGGTTGTTCAAGATGGAGAAGCTTTTGCTTTGTCAGAGAAGATAGTAGGAAATGTATCAAACACAAATGGCAATAACAATGTAAAAATAGAAGGCTTCTTAAATGATACCTTGGAAGTACTTGTTCCAGCCAACAACTCAACTACTTTCGAAATGACTTTAACAAGAGACGGAGAAGAAATTAAAAGAACTTCTGTTACTTGTCAAAATACAGGTTCAAGTTTTGCAAGAACTGAATATATTTCAATGTCACAATACTTTGGCGTTAACGTAAAAGAGAATGACACTATAAATATTGTTTCAATTTCAAATGATAGAACTAAATTCTATTATATTACCAATCCTGCAAATAATAATGGTTATATCGAAAATAAAGAATTTACAATTAGCAAAAATGAAAATGATGTTGTTTATGTAGAACATGCAAGTCTACTTAGTGCTACTGGAAGTTATGATGTAAATAAACATTATATAGCAATATGTAGTTATAGTAATGAAACTACTTCAACAAATCCTGACGAAACAACTGGTGGTGAAACAACTGTTGACGAAACTACTACTCAGACAAACAACTATTATTATAGAGTATCTGCAAGATACAGTGTTACAGGACGTGTATATAAACTTGGTCGTGGCTCATCTTACACTGGTGAAATAGCATATACTTTACCAAAAGGTGAAACAAGTATAGCACTCAGTAAATGGAATGCCGGAAATAAATCTTTCATGCTATATCAAGGTTATACATTTCAGGGTAGTGGAATTTTACAAAATAATAGTGCTATTACAATCGGCGAAAGTATAACTCCATATTTGAGCTTTATGATAGATGAAAGTTCATCAAGTGGAACAACTGTTGGTAAAGCGAAGATAGATGCAAATGGAACTATCACATTAGAAAAAGGTTTTGGACTTGACCAATATATCAAGGTCGTAGTACTTATGAAAGTTTCTGGTGCAGATAGAAATATCAGCGTAGATGATGGCGCTGGTCAATTAAGACTCGGAGTACTCAACTTAGGACGTGAAAGAAATTCTTAATTAAATAAAAAATAAATCATACTAAATAAAAGGAGTGAAAATGTTTGGCGAAATACTAAAATACATCATTACAATTGCAGCTTGCGTTAACTTTTTACTCCTTATAGGTATGGTTTTCCTAGAAAGAAGAAAACCTGAAAATATTATTGCATGGCTTACAATTCTTACCTTCTTGCCGATAATCGGATTTGGATTATATATTATCTTCGGAAGTGGGCTGAGTGTAAGAACAAGACGAATGATAAAAAGGAAGGCTATTTCTGAGCGTGATATCATACGTAATATTGATGGCATTCAAACACTTGACGAGGCAAGGATAGATGACGTTTTGATGGAGAATCGTGAACTTGTTTCAATGTGTTATGCCTATGGCTCTTATCCTTTGCCAGGAAACGATATAAAAGTTTTCACTGGTGGCGAAGAAAAGATTAAAGCTTTAAAGGAAGATTTACTAAACGCAAAAACATCAATTAATATTGAATATTATATCTTTGCTAACGATAAAGTTGGAAAAGAAATTATGGAAGTGCTTGTTAAAAAAGCAAAAGAGGGCGTTGATGTAAAACTTATTTATGATTCAATAGGCTCGCGAAAAGCTCCAAGACGTTTTTTCAAAAAACTAGAAGAATCTGGTGGACAAATAGGCGAATTCTTTCCTCCATTTATGCACATAAGATTAATAAATTTAAAACTAAACTATCGTAATCATAGAAAACTTGTTGTCATTGATGGACAGGTCGGATACACAGGTGGAGTTAATATCAGAGATGATCATATGAGTCGTGACAAAAAATTAAAACCTTGGCGTGATACTCATATCAGAATAGAGGGTAGTGGGGTCTATGGACTTCAAAATATCTTTTTAGATGATTGGCGTTATTGCAAAAATGATAACACTCCACCTCGACTTTATCTTGAAAATGGTTGTTTCCCTAGTCCAAAGATTTGTGGTGATGCAACTGTACAAGTGTTGGCGTCAGGTCCAGACAGTCAAGTTCAAAGGATAAAAGAAACTTTTGTCAAAATGATAACTTGTGCAAAAGAAAGGGTTTATATTCAAACACCATATTTCATTCCAGATGATGTATTCTTCGCTGCACTGAGAATTGCAGTTAAAAGTGGAGTTGATGTCAGAATAATGGTTCCAAGAAAGCCTGATAAAAAGACTGTTTATTTGGCGACACTTTCCTATCTGAAAGAAATGGCAGAAATTGGTGTGAAAATCTATTTATATAATGGTTTCTTGCATAGCAAAGTTATGATAGTAGATGATAATTTATTATCTATTGGAACATGCAATATGGACAATCGTTCATTTGGACTTAACTTTGAAAATACAGTGATAATTTACTCAAATGATTTAAATAAGAGTCACCAACAAATTTTTGCTGATGATATTAAAAATTCACAATTGGTAAATTTGAACTATTTTCAAAAGAAAAATTCGCTTACAAAAATGTTGCAAGCGATTATGCGACTTTTGTCCTCTTTATTCTAGAAAAAAGATAAATATTAAAAAAAGACATAAATTTCACTGAATTTATGTCTTTTTTCTTTAATTATTGAATTCTTCCTAAATCGGTGTTGTCTTTATTCCTAGATTTAAGTGACTTTATAGGATGCTCTTTGTCTTGTACTCTATAATCTTCGCCAAACTTTTTAATATGATCATTAATTACCACGTGTGATGGCATCTTGTCCACATTTTTAATAAACTTATTTTGATATATGAAAAAGTCTGCCTTCTCTGGAAGTTTTTTGATGTTAATATAACTTTCTCTGTCGCCAGTATTATTGACGGTTTTTGAAATAATTTCTCTAATATAATCTTTTTGAGGTTTGAAGTTGATTAGCTCTGGAAATTCACCATGAGGTATTACATCTTGCCAGTCTTTTTTCTCATATTTTCTAAGAAGCCTTAATGCTTCATGAAGATGAGCAAGTTCTTGTTCATACAACATTGTCCAAATTTGTTTAATATTTTCGTCAACTTCGTCATTTAGCATAGAATAATATAGATAACATTCAATATATTCATGCATCAAAAGTCCTTCAAGAGGAGAAGCCGTTGGGTCTATTAAACTGCCATATTGAGTAACATGGTCTTCTTCAACCATAGCGATTTCGCTATAAATTTCACGGCCTACTTTGTGCTTGTAAAATGCACCGAGATTCATATAATAGTTCATGGTTTGTTGTTCTGCCGCAGTTATAATCGAAACGTCGCACATGGCGAGTGGGTCGGCAGTTTTATTGCAAATATGGTTTTTTACACTATCATAAGGGTGTCTATGGTGTGCAACTGTTGGTCTAGCTGGCATGATTTCAGTATAACTTCCAACATAATGTTCGGCGTGTTCACCCATATCTGTTTCAAGAAGGTTTGCATATCTATATAGATGGTCAAAGTCTTCAAGAAGGGCAAAATCAAGAGCATTTTTCACATTTTTATCTTTTTGTCTTCTAGCCAAAAGGGCAGTTAGATCAACTGCTAGTTGTTCATAACCGATAGTAGTTTGTAATATATTTTCTTCTGGTGGTTTTAGTCCAGCAATAACTTTTTGTTGCTGTTGTTCAAGTTTGCGTAACAGTGCAACACTTCTTCTTATGTCATTGTCTGCACAATGTCTATTTAAATGATGTTTTGACCACACGGCTTCATATTCTGTTCCGTTCATTAGAATACATCTGACGCGAGTGTAGGGATCGACTTCATTTTTGTTGTAAGGCTTTGGCGAAAGCATTTTCATGCTCATGATAATACTTTCAAGTTTCTTTGGTTTTTCTAAAAATGGGTTTATGTTCATAAATTTCCTCCATAAGTTATTCTTACCAAAAAACCAACTTTAATACATTTTATGGAAAATTATAATTTACTAAATTAATATGTTTGTATGATTTTCTTATATAAAAAAAGATGCTTAATTATTAAGCATCTTTAAGTTTAAATTTAAGCTTGTTCTGGCATTGGTTGGTAGTCATCAAAACTTGGAAGTGTAATTTCACCATCAAAAGCAGTTGCTTCAAGTTTTGCTGAAATGTCCATAGGAATGTTTTCAAAGCTTATACTTTCCATATACATAGAATATACTATTTTAAAGCTAGTTTCAACTCTAATTCCACTAATGTTATTATCCTTAAATACAACATAAACTACTAAGTCTTTTGCATTTTTAAGTTCAAATTGGTAAGTTTCAGAATTTAAGTCAGAAATCTTTGGTGCAAGAAATTCGTAAAGGAATTCGCCTTTAATTGTAGCTTTTACTTTATATTCACCTTCATTTTCATAAGTTTGAATTACAAAAGTATCTCCAAGAAGTTCAGCAGGTATATCTTCTAGTAGTTTGGTAAAATTAATTTCAGGAAGTGTAATTGCATCAGATTCATCTTCTCCTGAAACTGGAAGAGGAATATATAATTTTGTTGGCATTATTTGAGGTCCTGCAATTAGGAAATTAGACATATCTATATATGCATTATTGTTGCTTACATAACTATTTAAATTTTGGCTATAAGATTCTTTCCCAGCTGAGGTTGTCATCTTTAAGTTTGATGATGCAACAACTTGCGAACTTTCTTCTGTTCCTATTTTTGAGATGTTTTTAACTTTATTGTCCATTTTAACAGTCATTGTTGAATCTGGCATCTTTGCTTTAACATCAAGTACAATTCTTACACCGTCTATAAAAGAAGAGTCATTTGAAAGATTTTCATCAATTTTTGTTGCAACTGATGAATATTCTTCTACTTGTACATTAGAATAATTGCCTTTTACATCTACTAAGCCTTGATTATTATTCCCACCACAAGCAGTTAACAAGAGTGCACATGGAATAACAGCCAAACCAAGTGCGAGTGTTTTAATTGATTTTTTCATAATTACCCCCATAAAATTTTTATTTTTCATAATATCGGAAGATTAATAAATCTACATGAAATGTCATTTGAGTGAATCTAATGATAATACATAACAAAGAAGTTAAGCGTTAGCATCAAAAAGTTTCATTTTTTGAAAATTTAAAACTTGTTTTTATATTTTACTTCCGTAGTTTAATTATATAACTTTAATTAAATTAAAGTCAATAATTTTAAAAGATTTTATTGACATTTAAAAATTTTATGATAGACTTTTTAAAATATTGAAAATATATTGACAAATTTCGGGGGGGGGTATAATAGATTCATAAGATTGCCAAAGGCAATCAACAATCTAACGATTGTTCTGAAATAAAATTTCAGTTTATAAATCTATTTTTAGCCTGCGTCGCGAATGCCCTTGCAAGCAAGCATGTCGCTCCTTGTAATAACACCATGAAAGAAACTTTGATTTCTCAAAGTTTGACGCTATCGCTTTCGTTCGTATAGCTCACACTTTCATGTGATTTTACTGCGTCGTACTCGCTCTTGCAAGCAAGTTCGTACTCCTTGTAATAATAGATTTATATAATCAGCAATATGAAGATTATTTGAAATAAAATTTCAGTTTATAAATCTATTTTTAGCCTGCGTCGTACTCACCCTTGAAAATAACCAAAAAGGAATAAATATGAAAGTTATTGAAGTTAAAGATTTAAAAAAGACATTTGTAAGTAAAAAGCATTACAAAGGAAAAGAAAAATGGAAACACCTCTTTAAGAAAAAAGAAAAGATTATTAAAAATGCTGTTGATGGCATTACTTTTTCTGTGGAAGAGGGCGAAAGTGTAGCTTTAATAGGTCCTAATGGAGCAGGGAAAAGCACTACTATCAAGATGCTTACTGGTATTTTATATCCTACCAGTGGTGATATTTCTGTGTTAGGATACAAACCTCAAAAGGAAAGAGTAAAACTTTCATATAAAATTGGTGCTGTTTTTGGTCAAAAAGAACAACTTTGGGTTCATCTTTCAGCTTATGATAACTTCCTATTTTTTGGTTCAATATATGATATACCAAAAGATGAAATGAAGAAGAGGATAGGTGAGTATGCTAAACTTTTTGAAATTGAAGAAATAATGTATCAGCCAGTTAGGAGTATGAGTTTAGGTCAAAGAATGAAATGTGAAATTGTGGCTTCACTTTTACATAAGCCAAACATACTACTTTTTGATGAACCAACTATTGGACTTGACCCTATTGCTAAGGATACACTCAGAGGACTTATTAAAAAAATTAACAAGGAACTTAAAACAACAATCATTTTCACATCTCATGATGTTGGCGATATTGAGGAAGTTTGCAAGAGAGTTATCATTGTAAATAATGGGAAAATTGTTCTTGATGATAGCATGAACAATTTAAAATATCATTATTTAAATAAGAAAATTGTTGAAGTTAAGCTAAAAAAAGAATATCAAATTGTTCCAACAGAAGGCATTACAATTTTAAAACAAAATGGAAACTTATTTAAAATAGAAGTTGATATGGAGAAATCAAGTATTGATGAAATTTTAGGAATATTTAAATCTGAGGATATTCAAGATATAACAATTTCATCTACACCTCTTGAAGAGATAATCAAGACGATTTACAAAGGAGGTGAGAAAAATGGGTAAATATTTATCAATTTTTAATACAAGCTTCAAGCAGGAAAAGGATTCAATTTTAAACACACTTTTTCGTGGCGTAACATTTATATTTATCATTTATATTTTTCTTGAACTGTGGCAATATATTTATTCTGCAAATGGAAGTGGGCAAATTATCAAGGGCTATGATCTTGGTCAGATGATTTGGTACTTAATTATTACAGAGCTAATTGTGTGTACAACAAAGACTAATTTAATTGTCAGATCTATCAATAATGAAATTAAGTCGGGAAGTATATCTTATAAATTGAATAAACCATATAACTATCTTTTTTATTCGATATCAAATTTTATGGCAAAGAGTATTATGAATTTGTTGTTTTTGTTGCCTGTTGCTATTGTTATGGGAATTGTCTTTGTTGGACTGCCATCTACATTTGTCTGGGTACAAATAATACCTTGTTTGCTAGTGATTATACTTTCCATTTTTATCTCTTGGAGTACATATGCAATAGTTGGTTTAGTGGCGTTTTGGATTCAAGATTCATTGCCTTTTCACTGGATTGTTTCAAAGCTGTTTATGATTTTAGGTCTTTTCTTTCCTATCGAATTTTATCCAGCTTGGCTTCAACCAATAATTAAGTATAGTCCTATCTATTCAGTTATGTCCGGACCTGCCAATCTAGTCGCCAATTTTTCTTGGACTGCTTTTGCTGAAATTATCATTTCACAGGTTGCTTGGGGAATCGTGCTACTTGCGATTGGTTATGGTGTTTATTGCTTAGGGAAAAGGAGGGTTACATCCAATGGGGGTTAAGAAAAATTTAGCTTTGATTTTTAAATATTTAAAACTTAATATCCAAAAGAGTTATCAATATAAAACTTCTTTTTATATGCAAATTTTTATGATGATAGCCAACAATGCTTTCTTTATTATTCAGTGGCTTATTGTATTTTCTATTTCAAGTTCGATTGGAGGTTATGGCTTTAACGAAGTTATGCTTCTATGGGCAATTTCTGCTGGCATGTATGGTTTTGCACACCTATTTTTTAATGGAGCATTTCAAATTGGAGAACTTGTTTATGAAGGAAAGCTTGATGTTTATTTGACTCAACCAAAGAATGTTTTAATAAATATTTGTTGTTCAAATAGCAGTGTTTCAGCAATAGGAGATATCTTATTTGTATTCTTAGTGCTTGCTATTACTGGTGCAACTTGGTGGTGGTATTTAGCTATAATTCCAGTTTGTATTATAGGTGGAATTATTCTTGTGTCTGTCGTAGTTTGCGCACAATCTCTGTCTTTTTATATAAAAAAAGGTTCTGCTGTTGCTGATATGATTGCTAATACTATGCTTCTATTTTCAAATTATCCACCTGTCATATTTGGTACATTTGCTAAAATATTACTTTTTACAATTATTCCAGTAGGTTTTATTGTTTTTGTACCGGCACAGCATATCTTTTTAGGGTTTAACTTATGGTGGATTTTGGGTTTGTTAGCTTTTACTATTTTCGTATGCAGTCTTGCGTTTTTACTTTTTAAACTGGGACTTAAACGATATAACTCAGGAAATCTAATGAGTGGAAGACTTTAATTAAGCTGGTAAAAATTTGTTTAAAAAAGCTTTTATAATTTATTGTTTGAGTTCGCACAAGGAAGTCAATTTTAAGCGCGCTTAAAATTGAAACTGCCATAGGCAGTTAGCTTGCATTGCAAGCACTTCCTTGTGCGACTTTTTTATCAAACAATATCTCAAATAGACTATGAAAAATTTAGGCAATATGATATAATATTAATTATGGAAGAAACAAATCAAAATACAAAGCTCGAATTATTAGCCCCAGCAGGAAACTATCAAAGTTTTATATCAGCATTAAATAATGGTGCTAACGCTATTTATTTAGGTCTTGACAGCTTTAATGCGAGAGGCAATATAGAAAACTTTACAAGAGATAACCTTAAAGAAGTTGTATCAAAGGCACATCTTTATGGGGTTAAGGTATATTTGACATTGAATACTCTTGTAAAAGATGAAGAATTTGATGATGTAATAAGTTTGGTTCGCTTTGCAAATGAATGCAAGGTCGATGCTTTTATTGTGCAAGATATAGGACTTGCCTATTTGCTATCAAATAGGTTTAAAGGTATTGAACTTCATGCCAGCACACAAATGGGAATAGAGAACCTAGAAGGTGCAAAGTTTTTGGAAAGGCTGGGATTTACAAGGGTAGTACTTGCACGCGAAACACCTTTAAAGGAAATCAAGAGAATAAAGAATGGAACAAATTTTGAAATTGAATATTTTATCCAAGGTGCTTTATGTGTGGGATATTCTGGGAATTGCTACCTTTGTTCTTTGCTTGCAGGTGCAAGTGGCAATAGAGGGAAATGCAAACAATTTTGTCGTTTAAAATATCGAATAAATGGAGGCAATGAGGGCTATTATCTTAGTACAAAGGACTTTTGTATGCTACCAAGTCTAGAAGAGCTTACCCAAAGTGGTGTGAGTAGCTTGAAAATTGAGGGTAGAGCTCGTCGTCCTGCTTATGTCGCAACAGCAGTTGAAGTTTATAGGAAAGCAATAGATAACAATTTTAAATTTGATGAAGGTGAAGTTTTAAAATTAAAAAAAGTGTTTAATAGAGGCGATTTTATTTCTGGATACATCAAAGGTGAAAAGATAATTTATAGTAATGTTCAAAATCATATTGGAGTTAAAATAGGAAAAGTTGTAGGCATTAAAAATGGTAAACGTTTTAATGAGATAACTATTGAATCAAATCACAATTTAAGAAAGGGCGATACTTTAAAGTTCTTTGATAAAGATAAAGAAGTTATGGTTGTTAGCCCAGTAGATATTAAAGAACTCGGCAACAATAAATACATGTTCACATCAACAAGTAAAGCGTATGAAGGTCTTGAAGTTAGATTGATTGTTGATAGTAAATTAGAAGAAAATGCTTTAAAAAATGAAAAAAAGTTGCCTTTTTCTGCTATTATTGATGCAAAAGTGAACAATCATATTAAAATTACATTAAAGTCTGGAAATGTTGAAATATCTTATGAAGGCGATGAAAATTTAGTTGAAGCCAAAAATCAACCTATTTCTGAAAATGATATTTTGGTTGCATTTTCAAAATGTGGAGATGAGTTTAAACTTGAAAGTTTTCAATGTAGTTTAGATAATGTGTTTGTGCGTAAAAGTGAACTAAATGATTATAGAAGAAATGCCTTGGCTCTTCTTAGAGAGAAGATAATAAATTCAAATGAGAAGAAAAAAGAGGTTGAAGAGAATGATTATTTATTAAAATCGACAGAAAAAGCACCAAAAAATGCAAAAAAAATAGCCTTTTTTAAAAATTTAGATAATTTAGAGGCTTTACAAAAAGATTATGACTATCTTGTTTATTCACCAAATGAATATAAAAAGGAAGAACTTTTAAAGCTTTCTCTAAATGTTGGCTCTAAATTTGTATATCTTGATTTGCCATTAATTGTAATAAAAGAAGATGTTGAATTCTTTAAGGAAATTTTTAAAAGTTGTGGTAATTTGGGCGTTTATGCTACCAATTATTATGCACTTACTCTTGTTTCACCTCAAAAAA
>CARBWQ010000011.1 GCA_948949055.1 uncultured Eubacteriales bacterium
ACAAGACGATAAGTTCCCCAGATAACAGAACTGTTGTAGTATTCCTTAATATATGATGATTGGCTTGTACCAGTAACCTCGATAAATTCTTGTGCATCAGAAATAATGATTGGATTATATGCACCACCTAGTGCAGTATCAATTTCAAGAGTTTTGTCGGTAAATGTAAGAGTAGCGTAAGGTAAAATATATTTACCTTGATCGTCTTCGCCAGTTACACCACCAAAGTTTTCATCATCGACATAATGAATATAACGATGAGAAATAGAAACAAAGTTTGTGCTTACAAGGAATATTCCTTTATCTTCCTCTACCTTCCAAATACCATCATTTTCACCATTTGCAACTGCAAAACCATAGAAAAGTGATTCCTCATCAGGAGAAGGAATTAGAATTGCACCAGTTTTATATTGGGTTTCCATTGAATTGTCTGTATTTTCTTCACTATCTTCATAAGCTTTATTGAAGAAATAACAATTTATATATGTTCCCTCAATTCTTGGATTACCCTTTTCGTCTACACCTGAGAAGTTCATTTGAGTATTCATTGCATTCTTAATTTGAGATGCTGAATATCCATTTTCAATAATTCCTGTATTTTCATTTACAAAGCCAGACGCCCTATAAACGTTGTTGGAATCTTGTGAATTTGAAATTAATATATTTGAATAAGAATCTGTAATTTTACCTTCATTATTGTATACAAAACCTACAATATAACCTTTTTTAGATTTCAATGAAGAGCCTTCATATGCAAATGCACTATAAGTCGAATCGTTGGAACTGCTTCAACATAACTTACGTTAATATTAGAAGTATTTGATCCTACAAAGCCTGATACATAGTATCTTGTTGTATCTGATTGGTTTTCCATGTCAAGATATTTTGCATAACATGCAGAGATATTTCCACTGCTGTTGCTTAATACAAATCCTGCCATATTTCCTTGACCGATTATATTAAAAGCACCTAGCTGGACTGTTGAAGCATAGGTATAACCTGTTGCTTGATTGTTTGAAAGACGTTCACTTCCAAGTACAATAATACTATCGCCACCTACACGAGAGTTTGTAATAGAACCTACATTTGTGAGTACAAAACCTGCAATCTGAGTAGACCAACTTGAACTATCTGTAATATATTGAGCTTGGTCATTTGCACCTAATGTGTAAGTAACATTAATGCCTTCTGGTTTATTGTGTTTAGTTGTAGCTGGCATATTGAAACCAGGAACTTCTATATCACCTACTGCATTGGCAGAAGTATAATATGATACAACTTCACAATTAGTAATAATACCTTCATTATTTATTGCAAAACCAGCAATATTTACTTCGCTGTGTCTAGAAACATCAACATTTATTTGTCCACCATTATAGAGGTTGACTCTAACATTTTTTAGTATTGTATTTTCGGTAATATTATTAAATAAAGCAAGATTTAAAGTTGAGTTACCACTTGTATCAAATGATTTAATATGAATTGTGTAACCATTTCCATCTAAGCTATTTATTTTTGTAGTATCAAAAGATGAATAATTTTCAAGTAAGATATCGTTTGTAAGAATGTAATCATGAGCAACATTTTCACCTTCGCTTGAAGGAGCTAAATCTTTGAATTGTTTTGCGTTCTTAATTAAAAGAGGCAAATCTGGATCTGAATAAGCTTCAACTGTAACTGAGAAATATGTTTCAATCTCTTGTGTTACGCCACCTGCTGAAATATATGTCTTTAATACCATGCTAACAGATGAAGAAACTTTGCTTCCTACAAGAGAAATTGAGTTATCCTTATTGTTATAAACATAATCAAAAGGCTTTTCAATATCATCACTAGAAATAGGATATAACTGATTCCCAACTGAGAAATATAGTCTATCTTCAAGAGTTTGAACTTCAAGTTCTTTATTATCGTTATATTTATAATTGATGAAATATTTGTAATCACTTAATTTTTCTGTTGAAGAATCCTTGTTGTCAAGTGGAGTATAAACTCTTTCGCCATTCTCTCCTATTGTAAATTTTGCTGGATAGAATTGAGCGCCCAAGAAGATATCTCTTTTTTGTCTAAGCTCACTAATAGCATTTTCTAGCTTTTCATTAGTAGCTGTGAGATATTCTTCTGGAATAATGTTGTAACCAACAGTAAGTGGTTTTGGCACACCCTGCCAGATAGTAACTTGACCATCTGAACTATCATTAATTGAAATATTATCCTTATCAACTTTAAAGTCAACAATTACAGCTGTTGCAATTGTATTCTTAATTTCTTTTGAACCATTAAGTTCACGAGAAACCTGTGCTTGGATATATACAATATCATCTGTCGCACTGCCAAGAGGAGATACATAAAGGGTTGCTGTATAAGTCTTTATTCCACGAGTATTATCTATTACCGGACGACTTGGTGATGAAAGAGAAATGTCTTTCATTTCACTGCCTTCCAAAGTAAGATTATCTATTGATTGATCTGCAAGGACTTCAATCTTAATGGTTGAAACAGCTCCTTTTGCAACATAAGCAGTGTTTGCACCATCAATGGTAATAACAGGCTCAGCTAGATAACTAATTGTCAAATAATAATTAACAAAAGTTATTTCTTTTCCACCAGCCTCATAGAACCTAGCAGTCATTTTTATAACTGAATCACGATTTACAGAAGAATTTACCCACAATTTAAAGTATAAAGTACCTTTTTCGTCTGGACGTGGATAGAATCTTAAATTTGAAGAGATATTTTCAATATCGTCACCATTTATTTCTCTACGAGTAAATTTGTCAACAATAGCACCTTCACTATTGCCAAATGGCGATAAAACTTCCATATTTATTGCTTCTGAAATAGTTGCATTTGAATAAGAAAGTTCGACATAATCATAGTAAGCATATTCAGGGTTTACATTTATTTGAAGAACAGAGCTGTTTCCTGGTGCAAGCACAGAAGTTTCCTGCCCTGCCTCATGTACTTCAACTAAACTATTACTGCCCTCTTGTTTGTAAACAGAGCCTGTGATCTTTCTATTTGAAACATCGATATTAGTAAAGCCTTGTTTTGTCAACGATAACTTTAACTGACCATTCCAGTCAAGAGAAGAATTTCCACTATTTGACATCATATAAACATCAAATTCCAAATCTTCTGAAACTAATGGTCTATACTGCGAGTAAACCTCAAAAGTAATCAAATATGTATAGGTATTAAGTCCATTACCGTTTGTAATTCCATCACCTAACTTATTTACTGTTGCAGTAAAAATAGGAATTTCTTTATCTGATAAATAGTACTTGTAAACATTACTATCATCGCCTACGGTTGAAAGTTCATATCCATTCAAGCTAATTACTGGATAAACAGAATCTTCTGAATCAGTTGTACTTATCTTAACTTCAAGAGTTGAATTAGTTGATGGTGTAATTGGCAATCCATCTTCTGAAATATCAAAAGAAATTACTCCGTCAATTGGATTTATTGTAAAATGTCTATTAAATTCTAATTTTATTGCTTCTTGATAAGTTTCATCAGCAAAAACCTTTGGACATACATCAAAACTAGTCCTTACTGAGTTGCTTTCAGAAACCACTCTAAATCCACTGCCTGACACGTCTGATACTTGAACTTTATTTTCATTATCAGCACTGCTTACGATATCAAGTGACATGTTTCTATCTTGTTCAATCTGATAAGGTGTAGCAAGCGCGCCAAGGAACAATTGAGCATTATTAAAACTAGTTGAATAAACTCTTGATTGAGTTTTTTGAAGTGCTACAACAGAATTGTCTTGTATAAATGAAACTCTTCCAGCTTTATCACTCCATGAAATTATCATTTCAGAGAGTGCATAGACTACTTTAACTCTTATTTGTTTGCTATTTGATACATCTTGTTTTGAAGCAATAGTAAGAACAACCTCACCATTTCTCAGTACTTGAAGAGAGCGACCTACAACTTTTACTATTGAGCTATTTGAAGATGTAACAATTATATTGTATAAAACTGGGTCATCGCCTAAAAGCTCTGCAATAGAAATAGTATTATAGCTTCTTAAATCATTTTCTTCATTTGTTGTTAGTTCGTTAACTAAATCTTTAATTTGATAGTTAAATAGAACTCCGTTTGTGCTATCAACAGCAAGTGATTTATAGAAACCATTTTTACTTAATGTTTTTACTCTATAATTTGCGACACTTTCAACTGCACGGCCTTGCATAAAATCTTTAAGATGAGGAAGACCATTGTTTACATAATCGTTAAAGCCATCATCACCTCTCTTAGCAAAATTAACATTAGAAGTTTGTAAAGTTGAATTTGAATAATACTCGCCTGCATTATAGCAAGAGAAATATGAGTTTGTAATTAAAACATTTGAATTATCGTCTTGATAGTTTATATATGGCAAATTAGCATTTGTAACAGCAAATGAATAGTCAATCTTTGACATTCCAATCGTATTGTAAGTTGGACTTCCAATGAAAGCGCCAATATTGCCAGAGCCAATATTATTGACTGCTTGCAATACACCTTCATATTTTTCATCGTTTGAAAGAGTATAGTCATAAACATATGATTTATTGATAACAGACGTACTAGTCACCCTTCCAACAAATCCACCAACAAATTGACCGATAAATTTATTTGAAGCATATATAATTTCTCTTTGTCCATTTTCAAGTTCTTTAATTTCTTTTTCAAGATTGTAAAATTCTACACGAGAATTTTCAATTAAACCTTCATTTAAGCCAGCAAAGCCACCAACAAAGGTTTCGCCAAGAGCCCTGTCGCCACCCATGATGCTGAGTCCAAGTACATTACAATTGATTATCTTAGCACCAGTTTCATTTGAGCCTACAAGACCACCAATATTTTGAGTCACTCCTGTAAGAACGCTCGCTCTCATGCCATCAGTGTCAATTGTGACATTAGTCAAAGTTCCTCTGTTTTCATTAGCAACAAATCCATTTGCTATAACGTTACCAATAAAGGTGATATTTCTCACTTCTGCATTTGATCCAATAATATCAGCAAAACTGTCACCATTAAATTTTATAGTAATTTCACTGTTATAACCTTGCAAGCCACCATTAAAAATTGAAATAGCCCTTCTGTTTTCGCTAGACAAATCAAGGTCGTTCATAACAGTATAATAGTTTTCAGGATTGAGAGTTAAGAATGAGTTATTGTCATAAATTCTATAAGCATAGTCAAAGCTCTTTCCATCGGCAACTGTAATTTTAATTTTTATAAGCACCTCAGAGAAGTTTACATTTCTACTTTCGCCACCACTTGCGTTTGATTTAAAATAAGCACTTGTCATCAAGAAATCATACATAGAAGGCAACATTTCATCTGAAATTGAAGCTGAAATTTCTTGCTCACCGTCCATGTAATAATATCTTATTTGGTTGTTATAAATTGCATCAGCAGGAAGGAAATAAACAAACCCACTCATTCCGTTTCTTATCTGATTAGAAAGGTTTATTGCAAGAGTATCAGAAGAAACATTGTCACTAACTGATACAAAAGATTGTTCACCCTCAATGATATAAGAAAGACTGTTATTCTTAGCATTTGTTGGGCTTGTTTCAAATAGAAGATATTGAGGATTACTGTTTCCTACCTCAAAATAAAGCCCATCTTCATCAAAGTTTTTCCATTTTAAACTTTCAATTCTTTGAGCATTTCTGATTGTAATTTCAATAGGAGTATAAATATCATATAATTTATTGCCATTATCATCTTCAATGAAATAATGTACATTTAATGTATCAGTAAAAATGTTATCTCCAAAAGTACTTATTGATACAATATTGAAAGTTATGCCATCATCACTGATTGAAATATTTTCTATACTATATCTTCCATTTGCCCAAGTTATGGTGTTGCCTTCATCATTAACATTTTGTCTACCCATAACACTCTTTGATGTAACAAATTGCAAATTGGAAAGTTTATCATAAGTTATACCAGATTTTGCAAACTTAATGCTGATTGTTTTTCTAGTCAAAGCTTCATCGCTAGTTGCAACAGTGTCCATCGAGTAAAGACCAACATTTCTATCACTGTTTGGATAAACATTAATATTTTCTGGAACAACAAGGCTTTCGATATAGATTATACGTACAAAAGTAACGTTGCCGTTTTGGTCAGCATTTTCACCAACACCTTTACCAGTGAAAGCAACAACAGCATAAGTATGACCAATGCCCTTTGTAATAATAGAATTCTTATCTGCTGTAAAATAGGCAATATTACTACTATCACCTCGCTCTTGCGCATTTCTAACAATGGCAACAGTACCCTCTTCACTATCAATCAAAGCCTTGAAAGCTTCAAGTGAACTTTCTTTTTCATTGAAGTCAAAGAAATTTACCGAAATATTTGCTACTGCTGAAATTCCTGCAACTGAGTTGAAAGAATAAATAATAGGTGTTGTAGCATTATTTTTAAGAATTAATTTTGAAAGACTTGAAAGTTGTGAGTTTGCAAGAGAGAGTCCTCCATTTGAATATACCTTGTTATTTAAAGCACTGCTAATAACCGAATTTGATTGATTATCAGTTGTATCAACATACATTGCGCTATATTTCAATGGAAGGAAAATATCAAGAGTATATCTATCACTTATAAGTCCATTTTTATGAGCAATTTGGTAGTTATCTATTGCAGTTACACCATAACTTGAAGCTTTAAGCATAAATGAAACATCAAAAGTAACACTTTTATCATCATAAGACACTTCTGTGATGTCATTGAAAACTACATTATTACTATTGTTTACTATGTAAAGACCATCGATGCTAGTTTGACCGTTAAGAGTCAATCTTTTTGTATAAACTGTTGATACATTACTACTATCAACCTTAAAATCGGCGTCATTGAATGTAAATTCGCTGATTGTTGAACTTTTTACAAGTCTAAGACTAAATGATGTTGTCGCATTAGGATTATCTTCGCTTGTGAAAGTAAGCTTATATCCGTCGACAGATTGGTCTTTAAGAGTATTTGATGCTTTCATATATAGCGTTTTAGCACTAGGAAGATTGTCAGAAGCTGTGTAATAATTACCTGTATTTGGGTCTAATATCATCTCAACTTGAACCCAAGTTTCTGCATTTTTATAGTATATTTCAATAGGACAACCATCAGCAACTTCGCCACCAAGAGATTCCCTTGAAAGCACGATTGAATATTTATTGGTTACATCAATTACTGTGGTTGGAGTAATTGTAACATCAAATTTTTGACCATTAGTCTGTGTGTCATTTGCCTCAACATAATTTGTGTAAAGCGTCTGAACACTATTGGCTACATTGTTATTGTCTGACGAAGAAAGGATAATTCCATTTACCATTTCACGTGCTTTTATGGTTATTGGGAATTTTTCCATTGTGTCTATAAAGTAATTGTAATTTGCATAACCAATTTTAAAACCTACAACATAGTCATTGTTGATGTTTGATTTATCCTTACTTGCATAGACAATAAAAAGTGGCTTGCCTTCAAAGGAATCATGTCTTAAAACTTGGATATCATCACTGATAGCTCCATCTTTGGTTAAAACATAAGGAGTGATGTCAAGATCACCTATGTAGTCAACTAGGATATAACCGGTATATTTATCATCTTCTGGAATGTTTGGAACGATATTAAACTCGTTGTTATTCTCATCAATAGCGTCAAAGGAGGAGTTTTGACTATAAGAGAAACTTAAACCTATTTCACCTTCTATCTTGTCAAGAACTGGAAGTGTGATAATAGTAGAAACATCTTTTTCAGTTGTTGCAACAAGTTTAATTTCATTGCCTACAAAATCATCACTTATAGATAATATTGTGCCATCAATTTGAAGTCCACGTTCATCAACAAAATCTTCATATAAAGACCATGTGATATTGCGTCTTGACAAGTTTGATGGTTTAAATTCGATAAGCTTATTTTCGTCTAAATAGTTATCCTCACCACGAAGAAGAAAATTGTCTTTAAAGGTCACATCTTCTTGCTTTTGAGTCATTTCACTAACTTCGCTATAAACAGTGACATAGATACGCTTAGTAAGATTGCCAGGTGTTGCCCTAACTATAATCTCAGCCTGCCCCTCTCTTAAACCTTCAATAGTAATTGCTGATTTTGTAGAAGATAGCTTTGAAGTACTTACTTTGATAGTGCTTTCATAACCACTGTTTGCACTAGCAGAAATAGAGCCATCATTAACACCAGAAATTTCAGCCGTTACCACTTTGTAACTGCTGTCCTCATCTTGTGCATAAAGCTGAATAGCCACCCTATCCTGAGAAAGTGTCAGTGAAGGATTAGTTTTGCCACAGGCTGTAAATAATGACGCACCAAATAGCAAGAATATTCCAAGTAAACCGACAATAAACTTTTTCATAATTCCTCCTCGTTTAATATCTGTAATTTTGAAGATATTTAAACATTAAAAAATGATAACCCGTAAAATAAATTTTTGCCTTAATTAAATTATAGAATTTTGATAAATTTAAGTCAAATAAAATTAATATATATATTAAATATATATAAAAAATTGTTACAATTAATTTGAGCAAAAAGATATAAAAAAATTCTTGGATTTTACTCCAAGAAATTTTAGTAGTCAATATTGTTAAAATTGAAAATTTCATCATTAAAAAATTCGCTTAACGTCATACCAAACGCCTCTGCAATCAACCTAATTGTTGAAAGTTTTACATCTTTGGTTTTATTCTTAAACATGAATGTCAAAGTTTTCTCACTCAAACAAGTTTTCTTCCTTAAAGCATATTCACTCATCTCATTCAAATCAAGTAAATTCTTAACTCTTTTGCTTACTGCCTCTGCTAGTGTCATATAAACTCCCCTTTTCAGCAAGTCTAACAAACCAAAAAATTAATTTACCGGTAATACATTTACAGTAATTATTTGACATAGTAGTTACTTTTTGCTAAAATAACTGAAATTATACAAAAGGAGGAAATTATGGATATTGTGGACATTATTTTTCAATCATATTCAAATGAGGAGCTTGACAAAAATATCATACTAAAAGAAATCGACGATATAACTGAACTTGAAAGAACACTTCTTAAAACTTTATCAAAGTCACAAAAGGATATATATTATCAACTTGAATCAATGAGATTTGATGAAGAAATGGAAAGACAAAAAGCCATTATTAAATATGTGATAAGTTTTTATAAGACAATTCTTACTGGCGAAAACAAATAATTTACGCAAAAAAGTTGATTTTTGCGTATTTTTTTTGTAAAATAGTGTGAAAATGAGGTAAATTATGCAAAAAATACTATCATTGTTAAGAAAAGCCTCCACTACCTATTCCCTTATTGAAGAGGGAGATAAAATTGCAGTCGGCATATCGGGAGGCAAAGATAGTCTTACTCTACTCTATGCTCTTTCTGAGTTTCGAAGGTTCAGTCCAGAGCATTTTGAACTTGTAGCTATTGCAGTTGATTTGACTAATGGCAAAAATGATTACAGTGAGATAAAAAAGTTTTGTGAAAACATCAATGTTGAATTTGTTGTAGTTCCATCTAATGTTTTTGAAGTTATTTTTGAAATCAGAAAGGAAAAAAATCCATGTTCACTTTGTGCAAACATGAGAAGAGGCATTTTAAACAGTACAGCCAAATCACTTGGTTGCAATAAAGTGGCACTAGGACACCATAAAGACGACTTTATTGAAACATTTTTAATATCACTCTTCTTTGAAGGAAGACTTTCAAGTTTCAAACCAAAGACCTATCTTTCAAGAGTTGATATGAATGTAATTAGACCACTTATATATTGCGATGAAAGTGATATAGTAAGAGTAAGCAAGGACTTTCCAGTATTATTCAACATATGTCCAGCAGACAAGCATACAGAAAGAGAGAATGCAAAGAATATCATCAAATCCTTAGACAAATTATATCCAAATTCAAGAGAAAAAATATTCAATGCAATTATCCACACAGAAAGGTACAATTTATTAGATAAAGACTAAAATTAATCGAAAAATGGCAAAAAATTGAGAAAAAATGGCATTTTTAAGTCATTTTTAACCAATTTTAGACAAATTATTAAAAAATTTAAGGAGAAAATAACATGGTTACTTTAATAATTTTAGACGGTTTCGGACTAAGAAAAGAGAAGTTTGGCAACGCTATTAAAGCATCAGGGACACCTAATCTCGACAAACTTGAAAAGCTATATCCAACCTCTTCACTTGAAGCAAGTGGGCAAGCTGTTGGACTTCCAGCTGGTCAAATGGGAAATAGCGAAGTTGGGCATTTAACACTTGGCTCTGGTCGAGTTTCGTTACAAGATTTACTTAAAATTGACGATGACATTGAGAAAGGAATTTTCGGAGAAAACGAAAAATTACGCAAAGCTATCAGCCATGCAATAGACAACAACTCTTCTCTTCATATAATGGGACTTCTCTCAAATGGTGGAGTTCATTCACACATAAATCACCTATTTGCAATTCTCGACCTTGCAAAAGATATGGGACTGGAAAGAGTTTACATTCACCCTTTCATGGATGGACGCGACACACCTGTCAATAGTGGTATTGAGTTTTTGCAAATGCTTGAAGATAAGATTGCAAGTACAACTTTTAAGGTTGGCTCTATTTCGGGAAGAATATATGCTATGGACAGAGAAGAAAGGTATGACCGATTAGAAAAAGCATATAATGTTTTAGTAAATGGCGACAATTTTAGTGGAAAAAGTGCAATAAATACATTAAAAGATAGTTATTCAAACAATATTTTCGATGAATTTGTCAATCCTACCCTAATAGAAAAGGAAGGAACAATTAAAGATAATGACAGCGTAATCTTCTTTAATTATCGTTCAGACCGTGCAAGAGAGCTAACTGATGCTTTAACCAATAATAAGTTTGAGCATTTTAAAACCACTCACTTTAAAAATCTTTTATTTTCGCCAATGCAATTATATTCGGCAGAATTTGAACATCTTAATGTCCTCTATCCCCCTACAAAAATACATGACAATCTTTCTGCAATTATAAGCAAAAACGGTTTAAAACAATTTCATATTGCAGAAACAACAAAATATGCACATGTGACCTTCTTTTTCAATGGTGGATTAGAGAATGCTTATTCAGGCGAAGATCGTAAGCTTATAGAAAGCATAGATACACAAGATTTTTCTTATTATCCAAAAATGAGAGCAATAGAGATCACAGAAGCAACATTAGAGGCTATCGCATCAAACAAATATGACTTTATATTAGTAAATTACTCTAACCCTGATATGATTGGACATACAGGAAATTTTGAAGCGACAAAAGAGGCTATTGCTTGCGTGGAAAAGCAGGCATATGCACTCGCCTTAGCAACCCTTATGGCTGGTGGAGATTGCATTATCACAGCCGACCATGGCAATGCCGAACTGATGATTGACGATAAAGGAAATAAAGTTACATCACACACTACAAGCCTAGTTCCAGTAATATTAGTCAGTGATAAATATAAAAAAGTAAAATTAAAGAAAGGAAAATCTATTGCAAATATCGCTCCAACAGTTTTAAAATTACTTGGCATTGAAATCCCAAAAACAATGTCTGAACCTTTATTTTAGTAAAAAATTACAAAAAAAGCCCAAAAAACACACTTTTTAGGGCTTTTTTCAATGTTTTTTATTAAATTATCTCAAAATCATATAAAAACTCTTAAACTTAAAATCAAACTCAAAATTTTCTAAAACAAAAAAAAATAAAAAAAATTAATTATCTTTAAATTAATTTGCATAAAATTCTTGACAAATTTTTCAAACTATGTTATTATCTTATAGTCAACATTACGCAGGTGTAGTTCAGTGGTAGAACACTAGCCTTCCAAGCTGGTTGCGAGGGTCCGATTCCCTTCACCTGCTCCACAGGCTTCCGTAGCTCAGCTGGATAGAGCAATGCCCTTCTAAGGCAGAGGTCGAAGGTTCGAATCCTTCCGGGAGCACCAACAACCAATCCCTATTATATGGTGGTCTTAGTTCAGTTGGCAGAACGCCAGATTGTGGCTCTGGAGGTCAAGGGTTCGACCCCCTTAGATCACCCCATATTATACCTTTTTTCTATTGGGGTGTCGCCAAGTGGTAAGGCATTGGATTCTGATTCCAACATTGCGTAGGTTCGAATCCTACCACCCCAGCCATAAAAGGTTTGGGATTGGCATGACAATGGGGTGTCGCCAAGCGGTAAGGCACAAGATTTTGATTCTTGCATGCGTAGGTTCAAATCCTGCCACCCCAGCCAAAACTTTATTTATTTAGAGTTTAAACTAAATTAGTTTTAAAACTTGACTATGAATACTAGAATAAATGTTGTGGTCATTATGATTATCGATTAAAATTACATTAGTCGCGATAACACAATGTCCGTAATGACAAAAAACTAAGTTATGGTTTACTAGCTCAGTCGGTAGAGCACTTGACTTTTAATCAAGGGGTCCCGGGTTCGAGTCCCGGGTAAGCCACCAAAGACATCAGTTTATCTGATGTTTTTTGTTTTCTTTTTACATCCCCGGGACTTGCATATCTTTGACATGCGACTGCTCTCGCAGTCCGAACCCGGAACATGCCCCGGTCGAAATTCCTTTTCCAATTCTTCTTATGTTGGGAATTTGGCCATTCGCTTTTATTCCCCGAATAACGCTCATAACGAGTCCCGGGTAAGCCACCAAAGACATCAGTTTATCTGACGCCTTTTGTTCTCATATTCCTGCAATGCACTTATATATCCACAATATATCTATGCTTTTTTATCCCCCCAATATATCCATATTCATCGTTTTTTTAACTAAAAAAAAACAGCTTACATCATAAGCTGTCTTACTTTATAAATCTGATTCTTTATCATCTTCGTCATTTTGCTCAACCATATTTTTAATAGTCATATATGCCGTCGACTCATTCAATATATTTTCAAGAGATTTCTTATTTTCAAAAGCTATTAAAATCCCCGTATTTTCTCCTCTTGGAAGACAATAAACAATATGGCCATTTTCAAGTTCGTTCTTAATCCACCTATCAGCAGGAGAATTAAACATTCCAAAAGGAAGTTTTTTCTTTGTAGCTCCTTGTGAAATATCAAATAAGCCACCCATTATTAAACCTTGATTTGAACCATTTAAACTCTTCGTTGCCTTTTCAAATGTATAATCAATAATTACTTTATCTGGTTCTTTCTTAGCAAACTCTTTTACAGAGCCTAAAAAACTATCAGATATAGATTGCTTTTGTTCTAATGGCTTTGTAGTTTTCTTTTCTGTCTTTCTTCCTAAAATTGACAATAGTTTTTGATAAGCAGAAGAATTTTCTTTCATACGATTTAAAGTTTTCTCATCATCAAAGGCATAAAGGCTGACCCTCATTCTATCTGCTGGAAGACAGTAAATTAATTTATCTTTATATTTTTCTAGAAATTTTTT
>CARBWQ010000012.1 GCA_948949055.1 uncultured Eubacteriales bacterium
CTTCTCTTCTTGCTTCTTCGGCTTTTCTCGCTTCTTCTGCCAACCTTTTTTCTTCTTTTTCATTGTGTTTTGCAATTCTTGCAGACTTCATATCTTCTAGCTTCTTTTTAATCATTCTTACAGGATCAAGAAGTTTTGCAAGCCCACCTTTAATCTTGTCAATCTTTGCTTGACGAACAGCAAGTTTTTCCTTTAAAGCATTTTCTTTTATAGTTTCTATTTCTCTTGCTTCAAGAGCTAAGTCAGCCTGTTTTTCAACAAGTTTATCAAGATTTACTTTTCCTTCTCCAAATTCCTCATCAAAAAGCACTTGACTATCAACAGCTTCACCTTCCAATTTTACACAAGCCTTGATATTTTCAAGAAATTTATTTTGAATATTATCAATCTTCTCTGCAAGCTGGTCTAATTCCTCGATAGACTTCGATTTAAGAATATCTAAAATTTCAGAACCATCCATTGCATTAATAATAAGTTTATTTGCATTCTTTTTAACATAATCATAAGCAACCACAGCATGCACTAATGGAGCTATAAACCTTTCAGCTTTACTTTCGTCAACTTCTTCGTAATAATTGCCTTTACCACCATCTTCAAGCTGGAAAGTTTCATCACCTATCTTAATAGTTGCATTAAGTACCTTTTCGCTATACTCCTTATAACTAAAACTACGTTTGTCCCAATCTGTCTGAACACGTTTGAAACCATAGCTAAATTGTATACTTGCATCTATGCCAGGTAAATTCATTTTATAATTACGACTAAAATTATTGATATTTTCTTTTTCATTTATTTCCGTTTTATAAGCAATATCGCCAAATGAATTTTTATTAATAGTTAAATCAAACATAATAGTTCTCCTTTTTTTTATTATACCACATTTGCAAGGATAAGTCAATATCAATTTTTAATTTTAAAACTCTATCACTTCGTCTGCAATTGTTGATACTCTCTTATCATGAGAAATTATTATCGCTATTTTACCTTTGTCTTTAAGGTTATTTATCTCACTTATTACCTTTTCAACATTGGTTTTGTCAAGCTCGTTTGTTGGTTCATCAAAGATATAGATATCTGCATCTTTTGACATTGCTCGTATAAAGTCTATTCTCTTCTTTTCGCCACCAGATAGAGTGCTACTCGTATTGCCCTCGGTATATTCTCTTTCTACTATTTTATCCATAGTAAAAAGTTCTATAAGCCTTTTACTTTCTTCATTCAGTTCTCTATCAGGATAACTAATATTTTCTTTTATACTTCTATCAAAGAGGATAGAATCTTGAAACATATAGGAAAGCTTTTGCGAATAATCAAATAATGAAGACATGTGGTATTTTTCATTAACTATCACCTCTCCACTTTCAATTTCACGAAGACCACAGAGTGCATTTATAAAGGTTGTCTTTCCCTTTCCACTTCGACCAGATAGCTGATAAACTTTTCCACTTTCAAATTTGGCATTGTAAGTGCCTTCAAACCTACCTATTTTTACCTTTACATTATTTATTTCAAGCTTTTCAATCTTTCCATTAACAAGTTCCTCTATAAGTTCATTGCTTGGAAGTTTAAGATTTGCTTCATTGGCATTTAGTTGCTTCAAATTGCAAAGTTTTATTGACGCATTTAATATATCACTAATTTGATAACCCCATTGTTCAATTCTTGTTTGTACACTAGACGTCATAGTGAAAATAATTGTGATAGATGCGATGACTGCCTCAGCATTGTGTCTTAATACAAAAATTGAAACAGCGCTTGCAAGACCGATAAATTCTATTGTGATTATTAGTAGCCAATACCAAAATCCAACCTGAGCTCTCTTTTTGTGATTTTTAAAGAAACGACTATTTAAAATCCCTAAATGCCTTTCCTCTTCTACTTTGGATTTCTGCATTGTTATAAGAGGAAGGTTCTGAATAGATGTCAAAAACTGATTGCCAATTTTAGCATTGGTTTTTTCAATCTTTTCAACAATTGGATTTTGCAATTTTGTTCTGATAACTATACCTAATAGAATTAATATTATAAATACCACATTACAAATTCCAACTAGATAGTCAATCATAAATAATGTAATACTCATAAATACGACAGTGATACAAGATGTAACTATATTCCAACAAAATGGCTCTAAAATTTGATAAATGCAGTCAGTTGCATTTTTAACAATATAGTTAACCTCGCCATTAGTGCAACCATAATCTAAGTTTTTTCGTTCGAGTAAAAGCATTTGTTGCGCTTTAATATTAACTACGCAAATCATCTTTCTAGCAAAGATATCAACTAGATAGTAATTTAGCATACCAAAAACCCAAAGCACAATCTGTATCCCACAAAGGATAAAAACTAGTGGAATTGTCGATATGCCAGTAAAGTCAAAGAAAAGAAACTTAACTTTTTCTCCCACTACTTGTGCAAGAACAAGTGAAGGTATAATGTCTGTAAAAAGAGTACAAAAAGCTGAAATAAAAGAAAATGCAAAAATAGAACAAAAGGTAATTTTTTCCTTTTTTCCCATAAAAGACCAAACTATTTTTAATGCTTGAAAAATACCTTTTTTATTTTTATTTATTTTTTCATCTTTAATTTTAATCTCATTATTTTTGAGATTTTTTTTGCTAAGCATTTTTCTCCCCTTGTTTTAAGGCAAATTAGCCATTTTTAATATATTATCTTGAACGACAAAAAATGTCAAGATAAAAATAACCAAAAAATCACAAATTAATTTTTTGTGATTTTTTTAAATATTTTTATTTATTCTAATTCTACTATATAATCATATAATGACTTAATAAATTCTGTTTGTTCATCTTCTTTATTTTTTTGACTTTTAGCAGTTTTCTTTTCTTTCTTTGTACTGTTTAGACTGTCGATAAGAATTGCTCTTTCGTCATTATCTTCTATCCAAAGACTATCAAACATCGCCAAATACTCATCTCCTAAATATTCCTCAATAAACATTCTTACCTTTTCAACTTGATTCTCGTCTGCTATTCTCAGAGCACATGTCAAAGCATACTTATCATTTGCAGTTTTTGGCAAATCACTTGAATTAAAGGTATCATTCATCACATCATATATAGTCATTCTTGTTTTCTTTATATAATCCACAAAAGCAGTAGTCATTTTTGAACCTATTTTGTCTTCTATTAGTTTTGGTCTTAAATTACCTTTGCAAGAATAGATGATATTAGAAACCTGTTCCCAGCCACGTGGGTCATGTGCATACTTTGGTGGATTTTCTGGATCATATTTTGTATAGAAAACTTTATCAGCATGAGCTGAAACAAATCCTGCCACTAATGGATGAATCTTTTGTTTGCCGTCTGGACGAAGTTCACTTCCCCATTCCAGCCAGCTCTTTAAGTCTAGTTTTAAATATATGTGAGCATTAAATCTTCTGAATAATGGCTCTGGCATATTGTATGCTGCATCTGATTCCTCTGGGCTATTTCCTGCTGCTATCACTACGCAGTTCTTTGGCAATTCTCCTCTGCCCGGCTCTATTGTATTCTCTAACGCTAGATGATATATGAGCGACTGAGTTGATTCTGGTACATTTGTAAGCTCGTCTATAAATAATACATGATATCTATCTGGCTCTCTCTTACAATCATCACATAACTTTGTATACCATGTTGGTGGTATCCATGAAGCTAATCCATTTTCATAGGCTGTCTTTCCCATTACCTCTTCTGGAAGCATATCCTTTCTAAGTATGATTGTAGCACAGTCTGGTGAAAGTTCTTCTACTCGTCTTGATTTTCCTATACCACTAGGGCCATGGAGCATAAAACTCATTCCCTCTTCAATGTAAAACTTTAATTGATCTTTTAAACTCAAAGGCTTTTCATCTACTTTTAAAAAATATGGATCTACAACCTTTCTTTTCTCTACGACCAGTTTTCTTTCAAGATCACGCTGTGCTTTTTTCGACTGATATTCTTCAAAGTTTGCTATTTCAATTCCACCAAAGACCTCATCAATAAAACCTTTGCCAGCAAAATTCAAATTAGCCTTTGTAATAAGATCTCGATTTCCATTTCCAGACAAAATTTCTTGTCTTAAATCATAACCATTTAAATAAGCTCTAATGAGTGAATTTTGCCAACGAGTATTTGTGTCATTAATATAATATGGTATACCTGACATAATTGCTTGCTCAGTGTGTAATTGCAATTCCCCAATATCATCTTTAAACGTCAAGGTAGTTAAGTCTAATACCTTTTTATAATTTTCAATAACAAAATTTATAGGTTCAACCTTAAACCAGTAGTAACATCCTCTTATATTTGAACTACCATCAGAAAATACTATTCCTTTATCCCCTGGAGATGCTTTTACCCTAACATATCTTTCACCTTTATACTCATATTCAACAATTCTTTCTTTATGATTATGCATTCCGTAGTATGATTTTCCTGTGACTATAAAATCTTTTGAATTAGTGATAGAAAATTCTTGTTCAAGCTCTGAGCTATTTTTGGCAATAGTATTAGGATAGCAAATATCTTTAAAACTAATTGTATAATAAGTTTTTTTACTGTTAACTTGTTTAACCCCACTATTTTCAAACAAGTTAACAGTTTGCAAATCTAAATTAAAAGATGGACAAATTCCCCAATGTTTATTGGTCGGATAACCACCAAAAATCATGTTTTTAGAACTATCAATTACTTTTATACTATAACTGCTATAAAAATCTCTTGTCATTAAGTTTTTATGTCCATGGCAAGCTTTTGCATAGTCAGTAAAATCTTCCATAAATCCTAATTTTAGTCGGTCCTCAGATGGTAAACATATCAAATCCTTACAACCGTCTTCAATTGTTGTTTTAATCAATAAATCCTTTAAATTCATATAAAACCTCTTTTAAAAATAGTATCATATTATTAAGGGTTTTTCAATATTAAATTTGAAAATTATTAATAAAATATAATTCCCCAACAATTCAATTACAAAAATACTTTGACATTTTATCTCCTTTATCGATTTCAATTAGTCATTGACACTTGTCAAGCTTTTTCAAATAAATTTTCAAAATCAAAAAAAGCGAGAATAATTCTACGCTTATTTTGATTTATCTTTCTTTTTCTTTTCATTTCTTTTTAATGCCATTGCACCCAAAGTCAGACCCAATATTGTTAAAACAGAAAGCACAATCGCCCAAATCCAACCCTTACTATTTTGAGTTGTCTGTTGGGAATCGTTATTTGTATTGGTGGTCGTATTATTTTCAGAGTTATTATTACTCTCTCCATTGTTTGTAGTGCCGTTATTAATATTGTTTCCATTATTTGTAGGAGGCTTAGGTGAAATATCCACAATTTCATCAGGTTTATTTGGATCATCTATTGAAATATTTCCATCGCCGTCAGTTTCGCTTGCGTAAAGTGCTGTATCGACCACGTCGGCAAGAAGAGGAACTGACTTTAATACATATTCTTTTTCTATTAAATATGTACCCATTTCAAATAATAGATCTGTTGGTTGAAGAGCTTGGTTATAATGCCCCTTGCCTAGATAAATATCAGAAAATAGGAAGGGATATTTGCTGTTGCCGAGTGCAAATATCTTTTGAGCAAAAGCATAATTTTCATCAAAGTTTGGGTTTGACTTTCCAATAACTATTCTTACTTTACTATAACCTTCTCCATTATTTGTGACATAATAATAACTCTTGCTAACTCCATCTCTATGAACATCAAACATGGCATCAGGTCTTTCTTCACTTAAAAGCCTGTTTGCAGTAACTGCCGAACGAGTATAAGCAGTGCTATTATGAGGAATATGCAAAGTTTCGTCAAGTACAACATTTATTCCCTTTTTGGTAAGCTCATCTTTGAAAGTTGTGGCGACATCATGAATTCCACCAGCACCATATATACTATCATAACCGTCAGTTGGAGTATAACTTTCATCATTATGTGTCATGTACAAACAAATCTTTTTTGCAAGTTGACCACGTGCCGACATCTTGTTTTTTCTAACATTATTGTCATATTTAATCTTTGGTGGGTCTAATTTTCGAATAAGCTTGGCATAACCCTTATGATTATCAATTTCAATTATTTCATATTCATAGAAATCGGAAGTTATAAAACCATCACCGACCTCAATAGAGCTCTTTTCGCAGATAATTTCTCCATTTTCATCATAAATAATATAGTTTTCACCTGCCATTCCATCTGAAAAGGCAAAAGCTCCATCAATTGAGACCATTGGCGTAAAGGCTAATAATGAAATTATAAATAGGATAACAATTTTCTTTTTCATGTCTATATTATGTCACAAAAAACATTTTCCATTCAAGAAACAGAAAAAAATAAATTATTGACTTTTATTAGCTTTTTAATCTATAATCAAATAAGGGATAATTATGAAGAAAGTAAACGAAAAATTAAAAAAATATATAGAAAATCAAATTTTACCTCATTATGACAACTTCGACCATGGTCATGATAGAAGGCACGCTGATTCAGTCATTGAAAGAGGACTTGAATTTGCAGAGGATTTAAATGATGATAATATCAATATTGATATTGTTTATGCTTCCTGTGCCTATCACGACATCGGCATGATTAAAGGTAGAAAAGGTCACGCAAATTTTTCTTATGAATATGTTTTAAACGATGAAAAACTGAAAGAATTTTTTGATGAAGATGAAATCAAATTAATTGCCGAGGCTTGTCAGGACCACTCAACCTCAACTGGAAGACCACCTAGAACAATATATGGAATGATAGTTTCAGATGCCGATAAAGATAGCGATATAAACATTGGACTTATGCGTGGCTGGGATTTTTCAATTTTCCACTTCCCTAACATGACATTTGAAGAACATATAGACGACATTCACAAAGAGATTTATAAAAGGTTTAATATAAATGGAACTGTTAAATTATATTTGCCTATTCAAAAAATTCAATCCTTTTTAAATGAGATGAGATATTATGCCTACAACAAAGAGGCTTATAGAGATAAAATGCTTGAACTTTTAGCAAAAGAAGATAACATAGAAAAATAAAACAATTTTTAAATAGGTAATGCAAAATGCCAAACTAAATAGTCATAATTTAATAAATCATAATTTAATTATTGTAAATACAAAAAACCTCCTAATTTTAGGAGGTTTTTATTTTATTTATTGTTTAGAGCTGTGACTTCACGAATTAAGTCTTCTATTCTTTTGTTGATTTTTGCAAGTTCTTCCCCTGCATCATCACGACCTTCAAGACTTGCTGCTTGCTCTTTCAAGGCTTCAACAGCAGCTATTATTTCCTCTTTGTCACGTTCAACACTTCCACCAAGTTCAAGTGCTTCATCAATACTATTGTCAAGAAGAGTTTTAACAGCATTTAATTTCTCTTCTTCGGCACTAATAAGGTCATTAATATTAGCTATATCGTCATCTGAAACTACTGCATTTTTTCTAGGTCTGCCTCTTTTCTTTGGAACACCGTCATCATTATTTTCAACAACCTCTTTTTTTGGTCTACCTCTTTTTTTGGTTTCGCCATCAGCTGTTTTAACGACAACCTTTCTTGGTCTACCTTTGCCCCTCTTTTCGACTGACTCTTCTTGTGCTACTTCATTAGCTTCAATAGTTTCTGTTTGCTCTTTGCTTTCTTCTTCAACAACTGCATTGTCAGATTGCTGAACTTCAATAGCTTCTGGATTATGAAGAAGTTCTTCAACCTTTTTCAAGTCTTGCTCTTCAATGGCTGGCTCTTCTTTCTCTTCTTGATCTTCAATATAACTACCGAAGTTGTCAACTTGTTCATTGAGCAATTCTTCTTCTGTAATTACACTTTCATTTCTTTGGTCTTTTTCACTTACAAGAGCGCCATTCATGTCATAAATCTTTCCGTCTACATCATGGAAGAAACCTTTGTTATCATGGAAAGAACCATCTTCATAAATGAAATTGCCATCACTATCATATTGACCATTTGCATTAGCATCTTCTTCTGAATTTTGAGAAGATTCAATTTGCGATGAAAGCTCTTCAATTCTAGCTCTTAAAGTAATATTTTCATCTAGCAACCTTTTGATTTGTGATTGAACATTAATAAGTTCTGCCTCAGTGCTATCTCTCTCTTCAATAAGAGCATTTTTTTCAGCCTTTACCTTGTTGTCTGCAACAGCATATGCAGATTTCATAACCTTTTTAAAGAAAGATTGATATTCGGCAGTCATACCCTTTTCAGCCTTATCAAGACTTTCAACCATATTTCTGCTAAGAGCTTCGATTTCTCTATCAAGTTCATCCTTTGCAGTATCAAACTTAGCTTCTTCATGTTCAAGGTCGCTTTGAACTTGTTCTTGTCTTTTAACTTCCTTGTCCTGTCTTTCTCTAAGTCTACCAATTTCAAATCTGTTTGTAGTAGTATTTTGTTGTTCTATAAGTTTTTCAATATTTTCCTTTGACGCTTGTAGTTTTCTTTGGAAATCCATCTGTTTCTCTTCAAAGCTACGTCTTAAAGCTTCCTTCTGAGCTTCTACCTGAGCAATCTGAGAAAGAGTGGCATTTTTTGTAGTAAGATATGCGTCACTTTCCTTCATAGCTCTTTCAAGAAGAAGTGCGCCATCAACCCCTACGCCTCTGAAATTGTAATCTATTGTGCTGGTTTCATTTTTCTCAGCAGCCTCAAATTCCTCTTTGGCTCTTCTTGCTTGTTCTTCATAATATTCTCTAATTTGAGCATTCCCGTTTTCAATTTCTTTTGGAGTAAATAAGAGATTGAAATCAATATAAGGAGGAAGAGTATCACAAGCATTAGTTACAAAACGAGTAAAGATATGGAAAAGATGATATATGTCATCAAGATTTAAAACTCTTTTTCCTTTAATAGCGATAATGGCGATAAGTCCGATAACAAGTACAATACAAGGCAATAAAAGACTTACTGCAAAAGCTTGGAAAGAAAAACCCTCACTCGACTGAGAAGCAAAACCAAACAAAAATGAAATAACAGCCCAAACACCAGTCATAATACCTAAATTACGAACATTATTTTTCCAGCTACTTGTACGAAGAGGTTTTTCAATAATATTTTCCTCAGTCATATATGTAGCAGGGCCACCTTCACGATTTAAAATGAATTGTTGCCAATAATAAGCAAAACGCTTTGGTCCTTTTTTAACAATATCATTAAACTCTTTAATATTGCTTGGATCAAGTTTTTTATTTTGGAATATCCATGCGTTAGCTTTATCAAGAATTCTTTTTAAGCGAGCTTCATAAGAAAACACCGATTTTATTGCGAAAAGTGCAATAAATAGAATTTCAACAGCTATAATAATGCCAAGATAGCCACCAAAACCGATCGCCTCGGTAAGTCTTGCAAAGAAAATTGCGAGAGAAGCATTATTTATTGTCAACAAATTAGATAACATATTCATTCCCCTTTTTCAAACTTAGTATATCATACATTAAAAAATTTTACTAATAAATTCATTATTTTTTTTAATTTTTTGACAATTATTAAATAATTTTTATTTTATATAATTTAATAATTTATTAATTCATTTTATTTATGCTTATTTCTCAGTCAAATTTTATAAGTTTAGCATCTTTAAGCGAAAGAAGATATTTTTCATCGGGACCTTTTGAGAATGCTTTATTTATTGAAAGGCTATAAAGTTCAATCTGTTTAGTATATCTATTTTTTAAAGTCATAGAATTATTACAAGATGTATATTTATAATCAATTAATATTGTCTTATCACCAACAGCAAAGAGGTCTACAATTCCCTGTACAATGATTAAATTTTCACTTTCGCCCAATCCAATTTCGTTTAATTTGCATTGCATAATAAACTCTCTTTCTTTTATCACTCGATTGCCACCAATCACATCCTTAATAACTTTTATATTTTTAAATAATAGCTCGTAATCAATATAATTAAAATAATCATCAGTCATATTTTTCATCAGAAATTGCGATTGATCTTGCAGGTCTTTAAGTGAGTTTATCTTTTCAAAATCCAATAATTTTAGTGCTTCATGATAGGCATTTCCAGTGCGAATAGCCTCTTCCCGAGAGCGAACCCTTTCAACATCTTCATCTAAATTATTTTCATCAAAAATAGCTACACTTTCAGTTTCTCCAATCTTCATTGCACCAGTGACAGAGTTTTTATAACTTAATTTACATTCCTTTTGGAAAGCATAGTTAAATTGACTAAAATCTTCTAATGCTTTTTGTTGCTCTTGTGGCATTTGATATTCAATAGTTTGAGAAATTTCCCTCTCTATCTCTTTTTGCGAAACTTGTTCTATTATATTAAATTGGTAATTTTCTGTATGGATTTTACCTTGACTAAAAAGTTGTGAGGTAAAGTTTTCTCCAAGAGCATAGAATATAAATTTAAGATAACTATTTTGAGCTTTGAGATTATTAAAAGAATAATCCTTTTCCCTTCCACTTCCAATAATAAATAAATGATTTTGAGCTCTTGTCAACGCAACATAGAAAATCATAATCTCATCAATAAACTCCCTTTTTTCAAGGTCAAGTTTTCCAGCGAGAAAAGTAGGAGAAGGTACTCTTGTCATGCTATCAAAGTCGCCAAGATAACAGCCTAAGCCATAGTCGTTTGAAATAATATAACTTTTATTATATGTCTTGCTTAAACTCTCTCCGGCTTCACATAAAATAACAATAGGATATTCAAGTCCCTTGGTTGAATGAATGGTAGTAATTGTAATGCTATTGCCTCCACCCTCTCCACCTTTGATTTGAGATGAGCTTTCAAGCATATTAATAATTCCAGCCACATTAAAATCTAGATTTGCACTTCTAATTTGTTTAAAAAGAGAATTTATATTGCTTAACTTTTCTCTTGAATTATTAAAGCTAGCTAAATATTCATAATAATCAATTTTGTTGAAAAGTCTACATAATGCCTTGATTACTCCAAATACCTGTATATCAAATTTAAACTCTTCAATCATAATTTTAAATTGTTCGACTTTTTCATGACCACTATTTAAAATTACATTACAAAATTGATCGTCTTTTCCACCTTCATAACGCAGTTGTGCAAGTTCATCAATAGAAAAGTTGCCAAAAGGAGAACAAAGTACACTTGCTAGTGAAATATCATCAAATAAGTTTAAAGTAAGTTTTAATAAAGAGTTTATTAACGCAATTTGATTATCTTCAATAAGTTCTTCCTTCAAATCAGCACTAACTGGCACGCCCATTTTTCTAAGCCTATTGACCAGTTCTCTCATAAGTGAACTTCTGCCTCTAAAAAGCAAGGCTATATCGTTATATTCTACCTGTCTAAACTCTGCCCTTTTTGAATCATATATTTGACTTGTAATAGCAAGTTCAATCTTAGATAAAATAGCGTTTATTTCTTCGTCCTCAGAGTGGTCGCTTTCAAGAGTATCTTTCATGACGCTATACACATCATTATCACTTTTCTCGCAAACTTCTTCTTCTAGTTCCAACCTTTTTTCAATGTCACCTTTTAAGATTATGTCTACACAAACGGCTGGCATAGAAGATTTCAAAAAAGTTTTAAGACCTTTTAGCATAGACTTTTCTTTATAGTCAATTCCAACGATATCCTTTGTCATAACTTTTTCAAAAACTTGATTTACAAAACTCAAAATGTCGTTGTCCGTTCTAAAATTGCCATTGAGATAAAGTGCGTCACCATCCTCACTTGAAGAAAAGTTTTTAATATCATCTTGCATAATCTCCATACTGGCATTTCTAAACCCATATATACCCTGCTTGATATCCCCAACAGCTGTAAAATAACCACCCTCAGCGATAGGTTTCAAAATGCTCTCTTGAAGCCTGTTTGTATCTTGATACTCATCTATAAATATATAGTCATATTTATCTTGAAGACCCTTTTTCACCTCTTCATTTTCTAAAAGCTTTTTAGCATACTTTTCAATATCGGCAAAATCAAGCCCAGAACGTTTAGATTTGAGCATTGTGTATTCATTTATATAATGTTTATAAAAAGATAAAATTGCCTTAACAAGTCTACCTTCATCATTTCTCTCTTTTGTACCGTT
>CARBWQ010000013.1 GCA_948949055.1 uncultured Eubacteriales bacterium
GGTGGAATGGCAGAAAGTTGCGTGAGAGAGGGATATCTAAATCCAAATGCTGGTTTTATTGTGTTTGAGAAAAAAGAATATAATGAAGATGGCGTCTGCCTAGATAGACTTCTAGGTCAAGCCTATGTTTGGTATGATCAAGAAACTAAGACAGTTTGCTATGATAATATAGAAGTGCCAGACAAGGTAATTAATGAACTCGAAAAAACTGATGGAGATATTACAGCAGATGATTTTATAAACGCTGTTGTTAAATCGGCTGAGGCGATTATGTCTAAAATGAACAGCATGGGCATTGAAGTTGATAGAGTGACTACTGGCGAAGGATATAATGATTTGCGTAGAGAACTTGATAAAAGATTTGAGAAAGAATATTATCCAAAATCAAAGCAAAGAAATAGTATGATCTATACTGATGCTGACAAAGCACAATATATTATCAAAAAATATGATAAAGTTTCAAATGCTTATTCTAACGTGATAAGAGAAACAATCGGGAAAGCAAAAAAAGACATCAAAAGTACTATAAATAACAGTTTAGATGATTATGAGTTATAAAAATTCCAAAACTCTACGGATAGTGGGTGTAAAATTTTATATTTTTATAGTAAAATAAAATTGAATGAAAGCTATAAGGAGGGTGAAATGGATTTGAAGAAAACGGGTAAATTTATAGCCGAGCAGAGAAAGCTGAAAAATTTAACGCAGGCAAAGCTTGCTCAAATTCTTTCTGTCAGCGAAAAGACAATCTCAAAATGGGAATGTGGCAATGGATTTCCAGATACAACATTGGTTTTGCCATTATGTGAGGCGTTGGGGATTTCAGCGAACGAACTTTTATCAGCTAAACGACTTGACAAAGATGAATACAAAGAGAAAGCAGAACAAAATCTTTTATTGATGAAAGCGAGAGAGGTTTCTTCTAATAAAAAGATGCTTGCACTTGAATTGATTGTGGGCTATATGTCAACTCTTAATTTTCTAGTGTTAATTTTTGTAGCATCATTTGTTATACCAATTCTTGCTTGGCAAATTGTAGTGATAGTATTTGCCTTCATAAATCTACTTTTAGGTGTAGGAATAGCTCTTAAAATTGAAAGGGAGGTAGGCTTTTATGAATGTGAAAAATGTCACCATAGGTATGTACCTACCTTTAAAAGCTTTATCTGGTCTATGCACATTGGAAGAACTAGATATTTAAAATGTCCAAAATGTGGAAAGTATAGCTGGAATAAAAAACAACTTAATGATAATTAATTATTAAAATAGCTTTGGCTTAATTGTCAAAGTTTTTTTTGGCATAAATAGAAAAAGTTTCATACTTAATATTATGGTAGATTTTAAAATATGCGATTGTCATAATGATTTTTTGACAGAACTTAATCTTGCTGACGCTAAGGAATATATTGAAAAATGCAGGAAAGAAAATGTTGAAATAATATCTTCTTCCTTTTGGACCAGTAAGATGACCAAGAAAAAGATTAAAGAGGAAATAGGTGGTCGGGCAAAATTAGTGAAGGAATTTGGTCAGAATCTCTTGTTTCATGTTGAAGATTTATGGTGGATAGAAGAAGGTGATTTAAAGGATTTTGTAGAGTTAAATCCCTTTTCATGTTCTTTGACATGGAATGATGCAAACGATTTGGCAGGTGGAGCCTTTTCTAATGGCAAGTTGACGGCATGGGGAAGAAAGTGCTTGGACACTTTAATAGAAAGTAATGTCCTAATTGATACTGCGCATTTAAATAGGCAGAGTTTTGATCAGGTGACTAAAATTGTTGGCAAAAATTTATATTGTTCGCACACTGGGCTATATGGAGTAAAAAGACATAGACGTAATTTGACTGACAGGCAGATAGAAAAAATTGTAAAATCAAATGGTTTTATAGGGCTGTATTTTTATGACAAAGCTGTAAAAATTGGTGACGAATTTGAAATTTTAGATATAGTAAAATCGCTAAAATATTTTACCTCTCATTGGGGAATTGACAATATAGGCATTGGCACCGATTTTTATGGAATAGAAAATTATCCAAAAGATTTAAAATGTTATGCTGACTTTTTTAACTTAGTAGCTGTTATGCAAGATGAAGGTTTTGATGAAAATGAAATTAAAAAAATCTTTTATCAAAATTTTAAAAACTTTTGCTCGCGAATAAATCATTAGGAGGATAAGTGAAAATAGAACAACTGGAAAACTTACTAAAAGAAATGGATGAGTATTTTCAGATAAAAGTCATTGGGAAGTCTGTACTTGGGAAAAATATTTATTCAATAAATAAAGAGTTTGACCCAGAATATAAATGGGTGCTTGTTACTGGGGGAATACATGCAAGAGAACATCTTTCCACCGACCTTATTTGTAAGCTTATTGAACTTGGCAAGGATAAAAAACTTAAATATAATATTTCTTTTGTTCCTCTTGTCAATCCAGATGGGGTAATGCTCTGTATTGATGGAATAAACAGTTTAAGCTCTCAGTTGCAAGAAAAGCTTATAAGCTTAAACGGAAGCAAAGATTTTTCTCTTTATAAGGCAAATATAAATGGAGTTGATTTAAATAATAATTGGCAGGCAAATTGGGAAAATAAGTTCACTGATAAAGTTGCGCCAGCCAGTCAGGGTTATTATGGAATTGAATCAATGTCAGAACCGGAGGTGAAGAGTTTAGCAGACTGGGCATTATCACTTGACCTTTTCTTGACATTAAGTTATCACTTGAAAGGAGAGGAAATCTATTTTGATTTTTTTCAAGATGATATAAGTTACAAAAGAGATAAAAAGGTAGCTGAGGTTTTTTCAAAAAGCACCCACTATAAAATAAAATCCACCCAAGCTTGTAGTAGTGGAGGTTTTAAGGATTGGTGTGTGATGACTTTGAAAGTCCCTTCGCTTACTATTGAACTGGGCGATGACAAATTTACTCATCCATATCCTCAAAGTGAACTCACAAACATATTTAATAAAAACAAAAACTTTTTTAATGATGTTGAGAAAGCATTAAAAATATATCAAAATTATATGTAAGAAAAAAGGTGGCGATAAATTAATTATAGATTTTAGTCACCTTTTGTGATATAATAAAATTAATAAAATGATTGGAGACGTCTATGACTAAAAAGTTAGATATGAAAGAATGACCAAAATTGATAGAGGCTTTTACTTATTATCTTTTAATTTTATTATTGATATATAAAACAAAATTGCTAAATCTAATATTAGAGTAAACTCTACAAAAAATAATGCAATTCCACTTAAAGTTGAGTTGAAAAATTCCATTTTTGCCATTATTTATGATATAATAAATTTATCAAGGAGGAACAGGCTTTGAAAAAATACGGCCATATAATAGCCAAATTAAGGAAAAAACAAGGACTAACCCAAGCACAGTTAGGTCAAATGCTTAATGTATCTTATCAAGCTGTATCTAAATGGGAAAATAATTTATCTGAGCCCGATTTAGAAACTATTGAAAAAATGACAAGTATTTTTAAAATATCTATATCTGAGTTTTTTGATTTGGTTAAAAATCCAGACAAAATAAATGTTGATGGACACAAACAAGAGCAAACAGTGAGGAACAATATACTAAAAACAAAGCCTTGGTATGTTATTGCTGGTTTAAGTATCTTGGTTATAGTTCTCGCATTATGTGCATTTTTAATACCTGTTAAATATTCAAGTGAGAAGATATATTCAATGGTAGATCCTTCTGTCTTTTGTATTACAGCAGAAGGTCCTTCAACAAAACAAGCTGGCTCTGGATTTTTTATTAATAATACTGGTTTAGCTGTAACAAATTATCACGTTATCGAAAATTGCACAAGTGGGAAAATACAGTTAAATAATGGAAAAACATATAATATAGATAAACTTGTTGGATGTGACGAGGAGAGAGATATCGCCATTATTCAAATTGAAATAAATAATTCTAAGTCAGTTAAATTTGCAGATAGCAACAAGTTGTCTGTTGGCGAAGTTGTTTATGCAATAGGCTATCCAGAATCTTTTCAGTTGGGAAGCGCTGACAGCACATTCACACAAGGCATAATTTCAAAAACAAATTTTACTTATGAAGGAAAAAACTATATTCAAACAACAGTTGACATGACACATGGAAATAGTGGAGGCGTTCTTGTCAACCAACAAGGAAAGGCTATTGGCATTACAACTTTAATGCTAACAAATGGAATTGTCGATTATATGAATATGGCCATTCCTATAAATAAAGTTAAAGATATAAAACAAAATATAAATATTTCTTTACAAGAATATTATCAAATGCATAAAACTTTTAATTTTTATAGCGATGGAATTACCATAGGCAAACAAAACTTTGTTAGTGGGAATAAAATCATCCCGATTGAAGAGCCAACAAAAATAGGCTACACTTTTGAAGGGTGGTATACTGATTTGACTTACAAAGACAAATTTAATTTTGATTTGCCTGTGACTGACCAAGTTGCTTGTTATGCGAAATGGACACCAAACAGTTATACAATTAAGTTTGATTCTAATGGTGGAATAGGAACTATGAATGATGTAAATGCGATCTACGACGTATCACTATCACTTCCTTATCTTGCTTTTGACTATCCTTATCATGCTTTTGACCATTGGATAGTGCAAAATGGAGAAGAAACTTATTTGGACGGTCAAGTAGTTAAAAATCTTACAAGTGAAAATGGTGGAATTATAACTCTGGTTGCTGTATGGGAAAAAGAAAAGTACACGATTCAATTTGACGGGAATGATGCCGATAGAGGATCAATGCAAAAAATTCAACTTGAAATTGATGAAATAATAAATCTGCCAACAGTTGAGTTCTCTAAGACAGGATACCTATTTAAAGGCTGGCAATTGGGTGACAGAACTTTTCAAGATGGAGAAGAAATAACGAAACTTGGCAAAGCCAACCAAGTTATCACTTTTGTTGCAATTTGGGAGCCTATCACTTACTTTATAGAATTTCACGCAAACAACGGAACAAATGAAGTGATTAGACAAGAGGTTAAATATTTTCAAACTGTAAAACTCAATAAAAATTCATTTACTTATTTGGAAGAGGAAAAAGTCTTTGAAAATTGGATATTGGAAAATGGCAATTCTACACAATACTTTACAGATCAACAGGAAGTTTCAAACTTGACAACAGTCAACAATCAAACTTTGATTTTTAAAGCCAATTGGATTGATTTTTACTATATCATAAAATATGATACAAATGGAGGAGAAGGCACTTTCCGTGATGAAAAAGTCGTAAGACATTCTTCACATTATTTTCCTAATATTACACCTTCGAAAACTGGATATACATTTCTAAATTGGAGATATGGTGAACTTACAATAGGCAGTAATAATAGAATGGAAGACGTAGACTTTGGCATAGATGTTAAACCAATGGAAATAGTCTTTGTTGCCGAGTATAAAGCAAACACTTATACTGTTAATTTTTATGAAAGTGATAAAATAAATGGACAAAATATAAATTATATCAATCTTTTAGGTACTCAGGAAATGACTTATGATCTGCCAGCTAAATTAAGAGATGATTTTACTATTCCGGGCAGAAAAATTAAGGCTTGGGTACAGAATCATTACAATGGATCAAACTATTACGGAATTATGCTTGGATTAGACATTGAGCATAGTAACCTTACTACGTATAGAACTGTCGATCTTGTAGCTGAATGGGTGGGAGTTGAGTTTGATATCGTTTATCATAATCTTAAAGGTACTGACGATGAAACAACTTCTACTGTGCGATATAAGTATAACGAAGCATGGGAACCAACCTCTGTGATCAATAGTGTAACCAGTTTGCCAACTTTACATGGCTATGTGTTCACTGGTTGGACATTTAACGATATATTCTATGATTTAGAAAGAGGAATTTTCTATGCTGGCGATATGATGGTAGAAGAAAATGGAACATATCATATTTACGCAAATTGGGAGAAAGCTCCTACAAGCACAATAGAGTTTTATGGAAATGGTGGCGAAGGCGAAATGGAAAGTATAGTTGTTTATACAAATGAAAAATATTTTTTGCCTGAGTGCTTATTTACAAGAGAAGGTTATACTTTTAGATTTTGGTCAATCAACAAAGAGTGCGATGTGGATAATCCATCTTATCAAGATTTCAATAGATATACTCCAAATTATGATATAAGTTTTGCGATTAAGGCTGGTGAAACGATAACCATGTGGGCTAATTGGTTGAAGATTGAAGAGAGTGCATAGGAGCAGTTATGAAAATTATTATCAATAATGAAAATACAAACAATAAGGATCTTTACTATGAAGAAGGGTTTTGGACTGGAAAACGCACAGTGAAATATGACGGAGCTATTTTGCCAAAAGTGAAAAGAGGAAGCTATGAATATAAAAATGGCGAAATTACTGAAATATTTAAAATTAAAGGCAACCAACTTGCTGGCATCAAAATAAAAATGTTTGGAAGTGAGGTTGAGATTGTAAGGAAGATTACTTGGCAAGAAATCATTATGTCAATTTTAGTTTTCCTTCCTGGATTTTTGTTCGGAGCGATAGGTGGTGCAATCGGTGGACTTTTAGGATTTACAAATTTAGTGATTATAAGACAAGTCGATAAAATTTATCTAAAAATAATTTTCTCCATTCTTTTCATGGCTATTGGTTTGTTATTAAGTTATATTCTTGCAGTTTTAGTTTTTAAAATAGTTTTTACTTATTTTTAACATAGCTATAAAAAAGAGCCCAATCCTTTATAAAGGTTGGGTTCTTTTTAAATTAACTTGTATTAACATAATTTAATGTAAAGGTGAAAATTATTTCAATTAATTAAGATGAAGATTTTATTCGGATTTGGCTATTCCATTTCAATATTTCTATTTGAAATATCTTCTTTTATCTCTTCAAGATTACGTATTGCATCTTTAACAGTGTCTTTGACAACTAAACCATATGCTTTTGTAACTTCATCGTAAGTTTTAATGATATATTGAGCGCTTTTTGCATCCGAATAACAATTGTAATTTCTATGTATAGCTTTTGGATCGTTTTCGCATTTAAATTTTGCTGAAAGCTCTCTTTGTAGATCGTTATAACCTTTTCCAGTTGTAACCCTTTCAACTTTCACTCCATTTCTATTCATGGCGAGCATAATGCTCTCAGCTGATTTTTCTACTGCATTCATAAGTGCATCAGAGGTAAGTGTTTTTCCCTCATGTTTACCATTCTTTCTAAGCTCATCAAGCACTTTTGTTGGTATTTCAATATTGTCATAGCAAACAGTTTTTGTCACTGGGTCATACCAGACAAATGCTTGACCGAGTATTCTAGTTTCGTTGGTAGTGCCATTTTCATCTAAAACTTTTTCTTCAAAGACAAGGAATCCGGCATTTGGATTTTGATAACCATCATCTACACAACTTTCTCCAACACCACCAATATGTTGACAGCAATTTGTTATATCACCAAGTATAAAGCCGAGAGGGTCATCCTTTTCAAGAACTCTAAATTGTACAGGGTCGCTTTCATTGGATTTATCTGATATAATGACATATTTATCTTTTATCTTCTTCGCCTCTTCATAGACGTCTTGAATATGTTCAAATTGATCTTGAATATATCCGTACCTGCCTATTAGAAGTGCAAGTTCTTCATTTCCTTTCTCAACATCTTTATATTCAACAAACGATGAATGTTCGGCAACAAATTCAGGGGTGAGAAGAGAACGCTCTTCATTTCCGTTTACCACACGATTAGGGTAGTTTTTTAATATTGCATTAAAATTATTATGGGCTTGACATAAATAGTCTTTTGGACGATAATCACCCGAAATGGTTAAACGCATAAAGTTTGGATTATCTTTATAGTATTTCATAAAGAACTGTGCAAAAGTCTTGTTGTAAGGACCATTTAAATTAAGCCTAGAAAATTTGAGGTGAATTTCAGAACCAATAATGTCAGGGAATGGAGTTTCTTCTATTCTTGCTACATAATTTAAAATATAGTCATATGCCTTTTCGCTTTCACCTTGATTTTCTGAAAATCCACCAATTGCATAGTATATTTTCATTAAGTCAATCAGAGTGTTGGTTTTTTCTATACCTTCAAGTTTGTCAAATCCAACAGTTTTAACGAGTTTTGCCCAACGACCACTATTGTTATTGACGAAATATTTTTCAATCTCACTTTCAGGGAAGGTTTGTAATGTGTAGTCAGGTGGAATAAATTTGATTTTTCCCTCTTTTTTCCAATTTGTGACTTTTGCAATATTGCGCCTATAATTTTTATTTAACATTTGAGAGAAACGCTCTTTATTAAAATCTATTCTAGCACAAGAATTTTCAAGCTCAGGGTCTATATATGGCGATAAGATTGTATTGTCATTATCGTTTGATATATAAAAATGTTTAAAATTTGTCCCTTTAAGTGTATTGTTATTTAATATTAAGTTTTTATTGAGGCTTTCAAAAACGAGCTGAGTATTAACACATTCCTTGAAAGCTTCCTCTTTGATTGCAGTAACATAAGATGGAATAATTATCTTTTTAAGTCCTACGCAACCTCTAAAAGCAAAAGGTTGTATTTTAGTTTCGTTTTCTGGAATTGTAAATTCTTTTGTTGGTTCTCTTGTCAGGTCAAAAGCTTGATACAAAAAGCCATTTTTAGAGAAGTCCCATTGATATTTTGCTGTTTTTTCTGGGTTTCCATCAAGCTCGCTTGATTTAGCACTATTTAAAAATGCGCGAATGAGTGAATTTTGCCAAAGTGAAGAATAATCGTGTTCCGGATCTGGATAAAATGGCAAGCCAGCAAGAACGATTTCGTCTGTTTCAAGTTCAATTTTGTCATCTATTCCAGTGATTAATCCTTTTGGATTTATGCTTCTAGGCAATTTGTCCCAGTTTAGTATTTTGAAAGTTATAGGCTCAACTTTTATCCATGTTATATCTGTAATCGTTAACTCTTTATTTGTGATACATCTTACATATTTTTGTCCTTCATATTCAAACTCTGGATATTGTTTTGAAAGGAAATCTGGGTATGAATAAAGAGCTCTTGTTTGATCATTTGTTGTAAATAGTCTTCCAGTGCAGGTGAGGTCTTCTTTTAAGTTCCCTCCATTAAACAATTCTTCAAGTTTGTTTTCAAGTTCTTTATCCACTTTACATTTAGGATATTCTCCCATTTCAAGTAAATGTTTTTTACCATTTTTTGATAACCTTATGTTAAAAAGTTCTGGATTATTCTCTCTTGCAGACAGAAAAGCATTAAGATTAAGTTCCAAAGCAGGACAAATTCCATTTTTGCTAATAGATATATGATATTTGCCAATAGATAAATCGCCTTCGTTTCCTATTGTACAAAGGGAACTATTTTCTTCTCCTGATTGTGAATTTCGAAGATTATATGTTGCTACTGATTTTCCTTCTTCGGTTTTGCGAAGGTTAAATGGATCGCAAATATTAAGCAGAGCGAAATCTGTTGCAGATTTCATTCTTTCGCTTGCTGAATATTTTTTGACCTCATCCCAAGATGGAATTTTGATAAAATCTGTGGTTATATAACCACTTTGTATAGCGTTTTGTTTTTTATTTTCTATTGTTTTATTTTTAACTTTCATCTTGTTAATGAGTTTAGTTAAATCAATTCTCGCCATATTCCCATCCATTTAATATCAACTTAAAATTATTATATCACAAAAATAAATATTTGTAAATAGGAATAGTGTTAACTTGTTATTGAGAAATACAAAGGCAAAGTAATACATTTAGAAAAAGAATGTATTTTGATTTTATGTAAAAATTAATTTGAATTTCGTTTATATTTTTATAATGTAAAATAAGAATAAATTAAAAAAGGTAAGAGAATTTTTTACCTTTTTTATTTATAAAATATTTTATATATCCCAACCATCATCATATTCTTTTTCTTCAAATAGATGCTCTGGAACATAGCCATATGGTTCATAGGCTTCATCACGTTGTTTCTTTCTGTCTGCCTGGCGAAGTGTTTCTGCAATCTTTTTCTCTCTAAGTTCTTTGCTTATGTGGTGAGCCATTGCCTTGTCACCATCTCGCTCGAACCTCTTTTTTAAGAGTTCAAGCTCTTCAATAGAATATTTGCCGATGTTAAAAGAACTCATAATACCTCCTAAAATAAAAAATTGAAACCCTTTTAGCGAATGGCAAAAAACGTTAAAAGGTTTTTGCCGTTCGTCAAGAGGATTTCAACCCATCTTAATCAGTTGTTAAAATAATACGTCTAGAACGATAGAGAGATATTATTTAAAGATGAGTGCCGAATTATTGACTGAGAAGTCTTGAAATTGTTTGTGCTTTACGACACTCATAATCCTGGTAGAGATGAGTGGACTCGAACCACCGACCCCCACCTTATCAGGGTGGTGCTCTAACCGACTGAGCTACATCTCTATAATATATAATTGTTTTAACGACTTTAACATCTGTCGACCACCCAGATAAGGTGCCACCTTAGAAGAACCTTTTGTGTTACAAAAGAACCTTGGCGTTTGCTTTGCTCGGCTTGCAGGGTGGTGCTCTAACCGACTGAGCTACACTCTAATTTTATTGTTTTTGCGACTTTAACATCTGTCTTTTTTCACATTGTTTGTTTCTAGGGAGTTAACCCTAGATTTATGTGACCAACCTAAAAGAAATATTAAGAAGAGGGAGAATCTCTTAGATTGCAGTTGTTATTATACCTGCTTTTTTATTGTTTGTCAACCATTTTTTAAAATTTTTTAAATATAAAATTTTGTTTAATTTATTGGGTAATAAAAGTGAGGCAGTCTTCACGTTGGGCTAAAAGCTCATCAAGTGAGAGCCCCTTTTGCCAGCAAATTTCTTTTGCTACTAAAAATGTCGCTTTTGCATCATCACAGCTTCTATGGAAAGTAAGTGAAGAGGAATCAATTTCAAGTTGATTGATTATATTTTCAAGAGATTCGACATGAGGTCTGTTATATAAAATTTTAAACATTTTCTGAGTGTCATAAGCTTTTATATCAAGTTTAGGCAAATTGTATCTTTCACAAGCATAGTTTAAAAAGAATAAATCACTTCTTACGCTGTGACCTAAGAGTATATATTTTTTGTCGACCATCAAAGTTTTTAGAAGATTATAATAAAAAGAAAAATTGTTTTGTTTATAAAACATTTCTTGTGGATAAGCCAGTTCGATTTTTGGACGATGTCCACTTGCTGAAAGAATAAATTTATTTTCTGGATTGATGAGTATATCCTTTTTTGTAATTATTTTTAGATTTTTATCAACAAGACAATATCCGATCGAACAGATATTGTGACCATTGCTACATTCAATATCAAAGAATAAATATTTGCCTTTACGATTCA
>CARBWQ010000014.1 GCA_948949055.1 uncultured Eubacteriales bacterium
TTCTGCTGGAATTTCTTCCATACCTATGATTATCTCAGCTTGTTCAACGATAAACTCATAGTTTGTTTGAACATTTAAACTTTCAAGGTCGAAAATTGTTTTATCTGCGACAAAGTTCACCAAATAATCGCCAGCAAGTTTAATTTCATTTTCGCTCTTTCCAGAAAGAGTGAAATAATATGAGCTGTTTTGTTTTTTTAACAAGTCAGCAAGTTTTTCGGTAGTAAGTCCACCACCAAAAATAGTAACGTCAATTTCAGGAATGAAATCCTTATTGTGATATGTAAAGTTTGTACTACTGAACTCAACTCCACTAAGTACAAGTCTGTTTACAGTCACTTCAAATGTGAGTTCTAGCTCTGATGGAGCATAGTTTTCTCTATTTGCAGTAATTACAAGTTTATACACACCATTTGAATTTGTGTTTGTAGGCAAAGAGAATGTATCAGCATTTTCAATTTGATTAAATTTGCCACTTGAAATAATCTCTTTTCCGTCTTTTGTGATTCTATAAGTATAATCGATAAGATTATTGATGTTTGTAATCTTTCCATCAGAAAGAATTTGACTTAATGAAATTTCTTCTAAACCATCAAGCTCAACCTTTGCATCAAAATCTATATCTTGTGAAGTCGCAACTGGATTTTCAAGTAGCCAAAGTGCGTTGATTTCACAAGCGATTATTGTAGCGTCAGCATCTGCAATAGCTTTCAATCCCTGAATTGTAATTCCATTTGTTTGACTTAGCCATTGTGAGAACTTGAAGCCTTTTACATCACCTAAAATTGTTTCTGGGTCTGAAAGTGCAACATCTGCACCTAATCTCACAAAGGTATAACCTATATCACCCTCTTCTGTAATACTTGAAAGGTCACCTAGGTTAAGTCTGATTGCTTTATAGTCAGTTATTATTGCGACATATGTGCTTATACTTTCATCAGTAACAAATGTTATAAACTCGTCTTTTGGCTGTGACAAAATTTTTAATTGAGATAAAAGTTCGCTTACTTGGTTTTCGCCACCAAGAGAAGTCCAGCTTAAAATTTCCATTTCGCCGTCAAATACAAGATTAAATTTTACATTTGCTCCACTAGAAACAAGTACGTTAAGCTCTCCTGTTCCATTCTTGACAACTGTGATAATCAAATCACCATTTGAGTAGTTGTAATCACCATTAGGAATGATAATATCCTCTCCATCAAGTGAAATTGAAGAAATTTTAACTATATTTTGTTCATTTCTAGTCAAAGTAGCTGTATCAAAATATCTTGTTGCTATTTCAGTTTTATAAGCTTCACCTGCTGAAACTATTTCAAATCCACCATTTATTACAAATTCAAAGTTGGATTTTCTATCTTCATCATTCTCATTTGTAATAGTAGATATAATTTCAAATTGTGAAATATCGTCATAATTACCTGAAATAACATCCTTTGTTGTAATAGAGGTAATATTTACTTTAAAGTTGCTTCCACCACCTATCATATCGAAACTAAATTCTCTGATAGCATGGCTTGTACCCTTTTCAAAACCTTTTTCGTTAAATTTTACAATAATCTGTGCTTTCTTTACAAAAGCAGTAAGGCTGTCATCGGTATCGTAAGTAATAAGTCCACCATCACGGCTAAGGCCATTATAGTTTGCCATATCAAATCCAACTGGATTGAAGAAATATCTTACGCTATAACGAGCATCAGCAGAGTATAAACCACTCTCATCAATAAGCTCTACTCTCTCAATAGCAAGTTCGCCATTTTCTTCCCCTGTTGTAAATTTAACTTGACCAAGGCTATTCTGGGTAGAATCATTAGATGTAGCAACATAACTCTTTGTGCCAGTGTAATAACTTTCAAGCTTAGCACCTGAAATAGTAATGCTAGCTTTTGCGATGTTAATTGCGATTTCTTCGCCTGCCTTAGTAGCTCTAACTTCATGTGTAAATCCACTTAAAGTATCTTCAAGTACAACTACAAGATAAGCTTTGCCTTGGAAGGCATTTTTATAGATTAGTTCAAAATCATTTGAATAACCTGTCTTTATAAAGTCACCAATGCCTGCGTCTGCCTTTGTTGAGAACATATAGTAAACTTCTTTAATACGTTCACCATTTTTCAAAGTTCCATTAATGTCAGCTAGTGACTTGCCATCTACATAGATAGTTGAACTTGCAACTGCCTTTTCTTGTCCATTGTAAACGAGATTTGTTTTCGCTGTTGTCACAGCAGAAAGGTAAGCATAGTTGTCATCAACTTCCCAAACAGCTGTAAGTGTAAGGGCATTGTCATAACAATATCTACCATTTTCGTCAACATAGCCATTTTCAAATGTAAATCCACTTTCACCAAGAGTTGCAAATGGATTGCCATTATGTCTTAGTCCGATAAGGTGATAGCCTGAACGGATAAATTCTAGTTTATTAAATTTGCTATCAATAATTTCATCATAGCTAATTGTAAATTGATTGTTTACATCTGTGATGTTTGAGTTGTTTAAAGTATAGTAATCATTTGTAACTATTGTCACCTTATATGATTTAGGTGAAATATTTACAACAACATTTCTGTTATTTAATGCACCACCTACAAGTTCATTGATTGTAAGTGAATTGCCTGAAATAACTACATCATCTTCCCCTTCAAAGCCGGTTACTTTTCCTATTTCATAACCCTCTTTAAAGTTGAATCTGAATGTTCTGTTTGCACCATTGAAGTATCTGAGGCGAATTTCTTCTTCGTATGGAGTTCCGTCGATATCGATAAGTTTATCGGTATTTCCTTCAACTGTGATAGTTACTCTAAATAATAATCCCCATTCAGCTTCAAGAGCTAAGCTTAAACTACTATTTGCAAAGTTTGGAGTTACAAACAACTGTCCTTCTTCAAAGGTTTCAATTATTTCCTTTCCATCACTACCCATTTTTTTGATACGCCATACATATTCTTCATCTGGGCTGTTTAAGACTGGAACATTTGTAAGTACCTGTCCATAAACATATTTTCTTATTACTGGATTAGTTCCTTGGTCTAAGCCCATGAAATCCATTCCAGGTCTAGCGTTTGTTTTATCAAATGTGACAGTATATTCATAACCTGCGAAGTCTGCCATGAGAGTAAATCCGTTATCACCATAACGTTCCTCATTAGGCACATCGCCAATAATCTTTTTGATAACATCTGTCACCTTTTCATTAAGGGCGAATTTATTTGCGCCCATTGTCCAACCATTTTGATAGTAAGTACCATCAATAGAGGCTGAAAATTCTTTTCCACCAAAAATGTCACTAAGAGTTAAACTGCTATTGTCTTTGCCAGCTTCACTTACAATCACAAACTCGCCGTTTATGCTGTCATCAACTATGTTTGTGCCTTCTGGAACAACATAATCTCCATTGAAGGTAAAACGCATAGGTTCTAATGTAAAGTTGATAGAAGTTGCATCTTGAATGTAGACAATTTTGATTTCGCCAGTTCTCCTATTGTTTGCTTCACCCTCAATTCGAGTATAGCTTCCGTTTGAAGTAAAGCTTGTCCACTTATAGAACTCATCAGCTGTGACTTCTATAATAATGTTGTGGCTAAACAGCACTGTAAACTTGCCGTTTTCATTAACCACAATTTCACTTCTTCCACCATCGGTTTCATTATAAACTTTGACACTTCCCTTTGGTGAGGTAATAGTGATTTCAATCTCATTTTCATTCCATTGTTGAACAAAAGTAATTCCATCAAGTTCATCTTTTGTAAAGCTTCTTCCGTTTATTCTTTCCCAGAGGTTCTCGCCATTATTGATAGCATTATTTAATGTCCAATATTTAGGGTTGTAACCTCTATTCATTGTAAGAACTGGAAGATTTGTTGAGGTAAGCTGAGAATAGCTAAGAATAAGGTCGGTCTTGCCTGCCCAAACTGGATCGTCAGTTGAAGCAACAAATCCACTTGGCTCATTATAATCAAGGATTATTCTCACTCTTATTTCTTCTGGTGAAATTGTAAGAGTGAAATCGTCTGTAATTTTTTCAATGCTAATAACAGCACTATTTGTGTTCTGTCCACTTAAAACGTTGATGATAGCACTATCTTTTGAAAGCACAAAACTTGTAAATTTATAACCTTCATCAGTTGCAATAGCATACTCTACTCCATCATTATAATAAGGAAGAGTAATACTTGAAAGCACTGAGTTATAGCTGTCAGTCAACTTTCCATGACCGATTACAATTTGTATTTGATAGTTGTTTCTTTCCCAAATTGCATCAATATCAAGTCCAGTTCTGCCAGCATCAACTGCCATTTGAAGTAAAATTTCTTTATCTTTTTCTGACATTGAGCTGTTGATAACCACCCTTTCAGTTCCATTAAAGAAGGTGTATCCTGTGCTTAAATAACCAGTTCTTCTTACTCGGTTGCCTTCAATAATGATGTTGTCAATAAGGGTTATAATATTTCCATCATACTCAATTCTAGCAATTCCAGCATTTTCAAAGTCTGTAACACCGTCATTTACAAAGTCAGCTTCCTTTTGACCAGTAAGAGTATTTAAGATATCCTTAGAATCTCCAACTCTATCAAAGTAAAGTACTACATTTGCAATTTCGCCAACAATATTTTGAGTTATTGTATAGTTTTGAGAATCAACTTGTGCAAAGACAAGAGTAATCACTTTATTCTTACCTATGATTGAATTCTCATAAGTTCCACTTACAACATTTAATATATCGCCAGCAAGCATGTCGTTTGAAATGTAATAGCTTCCCTCGCCATTTACATTCATTCCAACAAAGCTATCAGTTAGCGAAATATTTCCATCGTAAGGTTTTGAAATAGAAAGTCTATTATCGTTTGTTACGGTAATTGCTTTTTTATCTACCGTCAATGTTTTTTCATAAATCTTATCGTAAGTAGCATCAATGTCTGCAAGTGACGCTTTAAATGTGTAATCTTTTGAAGTCACCTTAAAACGGATAATATAACTACCTGCATTTAAGTATTTACCTGTTGAAAATTCGGCCTCTTCAATAGAAAATTCTGTGATTGTAAAGCTTGAACTATCAAGAGATTTTCCACTAGCAGAGAAGGTAAATCCAAACAAGCCTAATATTTCATTCAAACTTGTCCTGTCTGTAATTTGACCATAACCAATATTCGTAAGTGAAGTATTAAGAATGACATCACTTTCACTATCAGCAAGTATTGTAGCAAGCATATCTTTATCATAAATAAGATTGTAACTTGCACCTCTTCCTATATCGCCATTTATTGAAAGGTTTAATATTGTTCTTTTTCCAGCATTTGCAGAGTTTAATGTACCTTTAATTTCCACCTCGTCTACCGAAGTGCCATAATCTACAAGTCCTGTAAGTTCAATTTCACTGTCACTATTTTTGCCGAGTGTATTGAAGGTGAAGTTTGAAAGCTGATTGTATACCTTGGTGATAGAATTAACAACAAGGTCTTTTTGCTCAATTTCAATTTTTACTGCTTCTTCATTTGCAAAGTCTACGCCTGCCCAATTTGCATTAGTAGCATTTGCAGTAAGCATAACTTCTAAGTCATAGCTTCCACTTATAGCTTCAATATTATTTGAGCTAAACTCAATAAAATCAGCATATTCACTCTTTACAGAGTCAGGGATTTGAATTTTGTTTTCACCACTCAAATAATAGAGGTCAAAAGTAACGCTTGTCGCTACATTGCCTTCGCCATAAGTGAGTGAAAGTGTATAGTTTTTATCATTTAAAGATATTTCATAGCCTGTAACTGTATAACCATTATAAGTATACTTAATTGGCTCATTTATCTCAACTTTAAGATTTCCACTTGGTGTGAGAATTTCAAAGTATGAAATAAAGTCAGTCAGGTCAAGATCATAATTCTTTTCGTCATCTTCGCTGAGAGTTGGTTTTGTTAGTTTATATCTACCAATAGCCTCACCCTCTTCTCTTTCAAAGAATATAGCTACTTTATCGTCAGAATTTTCTACAATGGTGATATCTTGTACAAGTTCTGGATCATCAAGACCAAAGTATTTATTAAAGTTGAACTCATTTGTGTATTCGGCAAGCTTGATAGTATCTTGCTTTATAGTTAAACTTACCACTTTATTAAATACATTGTCGCCAAACTGATAAACACCAGTCATATTTGAATCAATTATAGCTGTAATAGTATAAGTGTCAGCATTTCTAAGTTCGCTTGGCAGTCCTAAACTATTCACTATACTGATATGGAAACGAAGTCCATTATTGATTGAGTCGTCAACTTGTGGAATAGCTTGTAAATTAACTACCCTTGTTTGACCATCTAAATCAAGATTAATAGATACATTTTGAAGAGCATTATTAAATGTAAGGTCATCGTTTACAAAGTTAAAATCAATAGTTCTGCGAGTGAGAGTAAGCTCTACCTCCCTCTCTTTTGTGAGAGTTTGAGCGCCAAAGCCGTCATTATAAGTGTAAACAACTGTGACTAAATATCTATCATTTAACTGCACGCTTGCTTGACCATTTGCATCGGCAATTGTGAAAGAGCTTGAACTGCTGTTATAGCCAAAACTTATCAAGTTTTTCTTGCCAACCATTGAAATTGTAAATGTACTAGCGTTTGGAGCATTAAGTGTAATAAATTCACTTAGGCTCTGCTCAATAGCATCAGCGCTTGCATCATAAACTAAATCTTTATCTACATTGAATGTGAAATCTATAAATGACCACTTAGCTGTTATAGTTTCAGTCGCACCAGCTTCTCTATTTGAGATTTGTGCATTATTTCCACCAATAACTATATCAAGTTTGCTGTTTGTCGATTTGTTGTAACCATTGAAAGTAAGATAACTAGACTCTACTGTCGTTGGATTTGCCAAGCTGAATGAACCAGAGCTAAGTCCAACATAAATTGTTTCATTTTCCTCATTATTTGCATTGCTTCCAGTATTATAATTTACATTAATTTTAACTACATCGGTAAGCACAGCCAAATAAGATGTTGTGCTATCTGCAAAAGATGGCATTAATGTGGTTTTGTAATCTTGAATAACCCAGCCATCAAAAGCATCTGCAAGTTTTGTTACACTTTCGTCATTAGTGAACTGCAACAATTTTAAAGCTTTTTGTCTTTCACTATCAAGTCTAATATTTACATCAACTGTAAATGAATAACGAGAAAGCGCATCTTTATTGACAAAAAGTTTAAGTTCTCTTGTGCCATTTCCAACATAAGAGAATAATATTTCATTATCAATTATAATATTGCCTTGATTGCTATTATTAAGTAAACCAACTTCACCATTTATTAAAAGGTTTGAAAGATAGATTGTATCAGTCATAGCAAGATAACTATTAGAAAGCGATCCTGCAAGTTTGCCATTTTGAGCAGTCAGGTACGCTGGCTTATATGTATAACCGATTGCGTCAGTTGTATCACGAAGAATAAATCGTGAGTCGCCAGTATTTGCAAAATTTGCAATATTCCATTCAAAGTTTTTATCAAGGTCGCTTGCGTGTCCCTCAATTTCAAGTCCATAAAGTTCAAAATTGGTTATATCAATGTTATGATTTTCGCTACCAGTATAGGTGTTTGGTTTAGCACCATCTTTAAGAGTAATTTGATTGTATGTGTAAGAGAAATCTACATTTCCTACTGTAAATTGATTATTTTTGTTGTTAGTATAAACAATAGTTTTTACGCCATCGAAATAGTAAGCTGAACCATTTTCAAATTGTATAGTAAAGACTGCTTTTTCGATAGTTACAACATTATCAAATACAAAATAATAACCTTTTTCATCTAATTTAATATTTGAGATAGCATCTTCATATTTTGTTGTATCAGATGGGTCTGCTTTTAGATAGAACTTAATTGGTTTTTTATCATTTTCATTTTGACTTGCATTGAAATCATTTCCTGCAACTTCAAAGTTTCCAAAATATTCTTCTAGATTGTTTAAATATGCACTTGAATTTTCAGTTAAATCTGTGCCATCCCAATCATATTTAAACATATAATTTCCATAATCATTTGTCTGTGAAGGAACAAATTCATTAGTACCATTATAAATTGTAGAAAAATTGTTGTCTAAAATATAAAACTCATTTTTTATCATGTTGAATACAAGTTCAGCACTTTGAGAGGTATATTCAATCGAGTGAGCGCCATTTTCATTAAATCTTGTAAGAGTATCTTTGATATCAACTTCAAATCTAATTGAGTAAGAGCCTGACTTCATCAGCTCTCCAATATCAAAATCGATATATCTGTCATATACTATATCTTCGCCGTCAAGTGTAAGCACAATTCTATAATTTGTAACTTGTTCACCATTCTTTAATATAGGCTTATTTGAAAGATTAATATTGCTGTTATCAATATGACTTCCACTGATTTTTGTTGAAACAATGTTTTGCCCCATTGCTAAATAAAAATCTCTAACATTACCTATATTTTCTCTAAATGATATTTCACTCTTTGTCGCTTTATCCACTCTTGTCCAAGTTGGAACTATATGAATATCAGCCGTAGAAGAGAAATTGTCACTTGGAATAAACATTTTTGATGTCTGATTTCCACCAGTTGCGATTGCCCAACCATTAAGTCTATAACCAACTCTTTCAACAGAAAGTACATTATTATTAATCGCATCAATTAAGTTTTGAGCAGGTGAACCATATTTTACATTAATAGTAATGATGTCACCCTCTTTTTGTCCGAAGTTATTTTCGCCATCAAGTGCTTCATTCCACTGATAGGTGTAATAGCTATTTTCAGAGTTATCAAGATAGATTAAATAGTCAGCAGGAGTACGTAGTGTAGTGATATTTATTGGGTCATCACCTGCATTTTCCATAAATCTATAACCGTCTTTAATAAATTGTTTAAATATTTCAGGTGTAAGCTTTAATGCCTTATCTTCACCTGAGCCCAGTCTTTCAACTGGTTCTTTTGAAGTATCTTGTGATATATTGTAGCCTACGGTGAGATAACCATAGAGTGCTTCGCCTGAAACAACTGCACTACCGATATTATAAACAGCTAAACCATTTTTATGATTTGGCTCAGGTGTTGTTGTGTAGAAAATAGTATCACCGATTGAAATTCCAGTTTTGCCTAATTCAACATCGGAAACTACATTTTTGCCATCAATTAAACCACTATATTGAATGATATCCCAGTTTGCAATAAGTTCAACACTTGCACTTCTATGCTCTTCAAGATCTGCAAGTCCATTCCAAACCTGGAAACTATCTCCACCAATATTGTTTACATTTACTTCACCAACGATTGCTTGCTTGAATAGTTCATCCCAGCCTTCTGCGTTTATTACATAACTATTTTTAGTTGTATCAACATTTCCAAATAGTACCTGCACGCCATTGGCTGTAACACCATTTGGTTTATAATAACTAAACTTGTGTCCAAGATTAAAGAAAGCATATTTAGTTAAACTAATTTCTTCATTGTATCTCAAATTAGTTGAAGCAATAAATGGACTTATAGCACCATTTTCAACTTTTTCAAGAACTTTATTTTCATAGTCAAGTCTATTGTCTTTATTGACATAGAGTTCACCTTCGCCTGCCTCACCAGCAGTATAACTTACAGAAATTGTTCTTCTTGCAACGAGTGCTGCAATTCCGTTGAAGGTATAAGTTCCTTCCCTGCCAGCGCCAAACTCGGCAACAGCATTTACAAAGTTTGTATCAGACAAAATATCATTGAAGTTTCCATTATTGTTAACATTTATAGTTTGTCCATTTTGCAAGTACCAACCAAGTAGATAGAATTGAGAGTGAATTGAAATACCATTTAAAGCATTTTGACCATTTGAAAGAGAAAGACTGCCATCAACGCCAAATAAATATGAAAGATTATCTGCTATATATGCAATGATTGCATTGTCATCAACGCCAAGATAGCCCTCTTCATTTTCTACATGCAACTTGTCAATGCTCAAATTTACATTTCTATATTCAAAATAAATTTTTATTGTTGTATCATAACCACCAAGCGACAACTCAAATCTTTGTTCGTCAGCGCTTCCAATGTTTTCAGGTTCTGTCAAAACGCTATTTTCAAAACCATCTCTTTCCCAAGTTTCTGGGTTTGTAGAGTTTCCAAAACCATATTTAAGTTTTCCGTCTTGGAAAAGCTCATAGCCTTTATAACTAATTGCACCTTGACCAACGGTTGTTAGCTGATATGTAAAATAATACTTACTATTGTCTTTAAGAACACTTGGAAGTTGCTGTAAATAACCAAAACTAATTTTGTCAGTTTCAAATAGACGACTATAATTGTTTTCGTTTATATTAACAACACTTTCTCTGCTTATTACAGCAGGTGCATCTTCGCTTGGCTTAGTTGCCACAAGATTTCCACCTACATAATATTCAATAGCGATATCATAAGTTCTTTCTTTGAAATAAACATCAAGAGTATAAATTGCCTCATCCTCATGTGAGAATGCTTTTTTGAAAAGCATATTTCCAGCAGTCAAAACTATACCTGTAAGATAATAATTTTCTACATATTGACCGATTTCACTTTCTGTCTGCATAGATTTAAGTTCATAAAGTGAAGCTTGATTTGTTTCATTATCAGTAACCACAGCTTTAAATGCTTGATATTTGCCATTCTTTTTAACCTTTATTTCACCACTATTTGACATTCCAAAAAGGTCGCCTGTTGATGAGGTAAAATATGTACTGTCATTAATGCTTACACCTGTACCAGCCAGGTCAGGAAGTAATACTCTATTGCTTTCATCTCCTAAATAAAGATTGATTGCCACTTTTGTGTTTATAGTG
>CARBWQ010000015.1 GCA_948949055.1 uncultured Eubacteriales bacterium
GTTATATTAATACTTTTTTAATTTGATTTACATACATTAATGCCTCTTTAATAACATTATCATCGTAAATAAAGTTATCTTTATAGAAAACTAAGTTCCCGTCTAAATAATAGCCTCTTGTTAACTGATTAAATAAATCTTTGTTTAAATTTAGTTTGCTTGAACAAAATTCCCAATGAGACATCGAACTGGCTTGTTTTATAAAAATTAATTCATTTTTGAATATAATAAACGCTCTTTTTTTTGAATGAAATTCTCTTGATTGATCTTGTGTTTCATATCTGAAATCTACATTGTTTTCTGACTTGAATTTTTTTCTTTTTATTAATTTTATAATATTTAAAACAATTTTCAAAGCATTCCCACATAAAAAAATACGCAACCCCTGTTTTTATTGGGATGCGTATAATTCGCTTTTGGCGGAGAGAAAGGGATTCGAACCCCTGGAAGTGTTACCTTCAACGGTTTTCAAGACCGCCGCTTTCGACCGCTCAGCCATCTCTCCATGCTTTGTTTGCCCTTTTTTTGAGCATTTTTTATTTGACTTAACTCTTTTCTGAGTTTCGTCTTTCTTATTATACACAAAGCATTGCTTTTTTTCAAGCATTTTTTTAACTTTTTTTATTTTTTTTCATTTTTAATATCTTTTCTTGCTGGCAAAGGACTCATAATCTTTATTTATTAGCTCTAAAATATCGTCAAATTTATCATTTTTACCAAATACTCTTTTTAATACCTTCTCGTAAATGCTAAATATTCCATCATTACCTACAATAAAGTTATCTCTTAACTCGCAACCACTAAATTCAAATTTACGTTTTAATTCCTCTGCTGATACTATGTCCTGTTTTGATGGCTTACAACTATTGTCAGGATGATTGTGAGCAACATAAACAATTGGTACGTTGTAGGTATTTACAAAATTGCTAATCTCTCGCATATCAATACCAACCATTTTTAAAGTTCCTCTTGCTAAACATCTATCAGCAACAAACTCACCACTGCTATTAAAACCAAAGACATATAGTTCTTCTGTATTTTTATGTCTTAACAAACTTTCAGCATAGCCATAAATATCTCCAAAGTTGCTCAAACCATCATCTTTGTTTGCTTTGGAAGAGGTATAAATATTAAATATTTCAACAATTGATTTCAACTTTTTAGCAGAAGTCTGTCCCATTCCTTTTACAACAGCCAAATCATTTAAAGACGCATCTAAAACAGTAGAAATATTTTTAAATTTGTCTAATAATCTATGTGCTAATGGATTTACATCTCCTCTTGGAAAAACGTAAAATAATATAAACTCCATAACTTGAACATCACTTAAACCATATAATCCGACTTTATAGACAGTTTCTAATAATCTTTCTCTATGCCCAGCATGGATATTATTATCTTCTTTTGCCATAACTCCTCCTCGTGTGAAAATAGAATGAATTAAACCACTTTAATAAATAACTATAATTTTATTTATTAACTTTAACTTTTGTAACAATTATGGCAAATCCCATTACTAGAAGTGGCACACCCAATCCTAATAAATACCACCAGCCATAATTTATAAATGTCAGATTAATATATAGATTTTTTAAATTGTTATCACTATTAAGTTTCCAAATATAATGATAATAATTGTCTGAGTCAACACCAAAATAATTGGCATTGGTTCTCGCTTTACTTTTATCAGCCAAAAAATCAAGATAATAATCAGGATTGTAAGAAGTTCTAAATTGATTCTCAAAGCTCAGTCCCTCGCTTGCTAAAAGAACACTGCTTAAAATTTCTTCATTCTTATTTGTTTTATAATTCCCATTTAAATAGAATGGATTATCAAAATGATAGCTTTCTTTTCGTAAAAGAAAACTATTGATATTTTCTTTCAGTACAATATCTTGATAATATTGATTGTAAACTTCAAACGAACTAAAAGAAATATAATAAACTGCAAAGTTATCTTCCAAACTAATATAGGTTTCCTCAAATTTGATATGTTCACTTGGCGAGAACATTTCATCTTCTGAGCTATCATATTTTTCAAAAATATAGCTTTTTTCAATTTCCAAAAGTTTATCAAGTTGAAATTTTAAACGTTCTTGAAAAGTCGCTATTTCTAGCTCTTGATCTGATAAATTTTTAAAATCAATTCCTACTTCTGTCCCGACTACAAATTCACCATTTCTCTTTTGAAAATAATATGTCATTATATAATCGCTGTCATTTAAATCACTAGCATTTGCCGAAAAAGTTCCAACTGGGAATAATAATAGCAAAATAAGAAAAATCAATACAATAACCAGTGATAATCTTTTGACTATCGCACTTTTCATTTATACCCCTCTATAAAAATAAGTTAAGCTTTCACATCTCTCAAAAGCTGGCTGAAATTGATAGGATCTAAACAAGCCCCACCTATTAACAAACCATTTACATCTTTAAGTTTTGATATGGAATTGCAATTTTTGTTATCAACGCTTCCACCATATACAATTTCAATCTTTTCGCCTGCTTTGTTTGAAAAGTCGTTTGCGACAGTTTTGCGTATTAATTTCATTGAACTTTCTATCTCTTTTAAAAGTGGAGTTTTTCCACTACCAATCGCCCAGACAGGTTCATAGGCAATAATAATATTGTCAAGCTCATTTTCATATAAACCTTTTAATCCATCTTCAATTTGAGCCTTTAACACCTCTTGGGTTTTTTGTAAGTTTTTATCTGTCAAACTCTCACCAATACAGAAGATAACTTTCAATCTATTCTTTAACGCAATTTTTATTTTTTTATTAATAGCTTTCCCATTTTCTCTAAACTTGGTTCGCCTTTCACTATGGCCAACTATCACATAACTAGCACCACAATCTTTTAACATTTCGCCACTAATATCACCAGTGTTTTTTCCTTCTTCTTCATCACTAAGGTTTTGAGCGCCCAGCTTTATCAAGCTTCCATCAAGCAAAAAATTTGCGATAGAAAGAGATGTGGCAGGAGGACATAAAACTAGTTCTACATCATCTCTGTCAAATCTTGGCAATAATTTCATAATATATTCTTTAACTTGACTATTAGTTTTGTTCATCTTAAAATTTGCAATTATCTTTTTCATTTTACTTCTCCACAATCAATAATTTAATCAAAATTAATAAAAAACTTAGTTTTTTTGCGTTTTTTTAGTATTTTTTCGATATTTTATTCATTTCTTTCTTTGGTAAAATAAGATTGAGCTTTATCTAATTTGCTCTTGGATAACCTCTATACATGGCAGAGTTCCGTTTTCCAAAAACTCCATGCTCGCTCCACCACCTGTTGAAATAAAGTCCATTTGACTGGCAAATCCTGATGCGTTTACAGCACTGATTGTATCGCCTCCACCAACGATGCTATATGCCTGAGAATGAGCAACTGCCTCTGCTATTTTCTTTGTTCCATTTGCAAACTTTGGATCTTCAAACATTCCCATTGGTCCGTTCCAGAAGATTTGACTTGCACTGTCGATTTCCTTTTTAAATAGTTTTATAGTTTCTTCTCCGATGTCATAACCCATTAAGTCACCCTTCAAAACTTTTACCTTGGTAACAGCCTTTTTTCTGTCACTGGTGCTTACACCGACATGGTCAATAGGAAGCAATATTTTCTTGCCAGCCTCTTCTGCCTTTTCAAGTATTTCTCTCGCTATTTCAAGGCAGTCGTCTTGAACCAGACTCATACCCACCATTTCTCCTTTTGCAAGAAGGAAGGTATATGCCATAGCACCACCGATAATTATCGTATCAGCAATTTCAAGAAACTTATTGATTATTTTAATTTTAGTATCTACCTTAGCTCCACCCAAGATTGCAACAAATGGACGTTTAGGTTCTTTGATTACATAAGAAAGATTGTCAATTTCATTTTGCATTAAAAGTCCAATTGCATTTGGAAGCGACCTTGCAAGAGCGAATGTTGACGCATTTTTTCTATGTGCTGTACCAAAAGCATCATTGACAAAAATATCCCCAAGTTCTGCCATTTGTCTAGCAAAGTCCATATCACACTTTTCTTCACCTTTATAAAATCTGGTATTTTCAAGTAGAAGAACATTTCCCTCTTTTAAATACTTGATTCTATTTTTAACTTCATCTCCAACAACAGCATTACAAAAGTCAACATTGCAAGGGAGCTTACTCATCAAAACCATAGCGACAGGGAATAAGGACTTTCGAATTTCAAATCCCTTAGGTCTGCCAAGATGAGATAAAATAACCACCTTTGCTTTTTGTTCAATTAAATATTTAATAGTTGGCAAAGTTCTTTCAATTCTAGTCGTATCCAAAATTTTGCCACCATCATCAATTGGAACATTAAAGTCTGCTCTTAGAAGAATAACTTTACCTTTTAATCCAACCAAATCTTTTACCGTTCTTTTCATAACGCTCTCCTTATTAATTTAATTATTAAAATAACTTTCTATTATTTTTAATGATTCATCTATTGACGGACTGGTAGCCACCTTGATTCTATCCTCACCTTTTAGCCCACTACAATACCATAACAAATGTTTCCTCATATATTTAGTTATAAACTCTTCATCATAATGTTCTCTTAAAAGTTCTACATGCCTTCTTATAATAGGCATAAGATTTTTATCATATTCTAAATTTTTTAGCTCACTAAAAATATTTGGCGTTCCCTGTGCACCTCTGCCTATCATAACAGCATCAACGCCTGTGGCTAACATTTTGTCATAACTTACTTTATCTACAACATCACCATTTCCTATCACTGGTATTTTTAATGCACTTTTCAATCTAGCTATTGCTTCTAAATCTGCCTGTCCACTATAACCTTGCTCTGTCGTTCTTGCATGAAGAGTTACAAAACTTGCACCACTCTCTTCACACATGCGACCAAATTCAAGAGAATTGTCCTGCCTTACTCCAAGTCTAAACTTAACAGAAACAGGTCGTTTGGTACTTTTGACGCATGAGGCAATAATTTTGCTTGCAAGTAAAGGGTCATTTAAAAGAGCTGAGCCTTCACCATTTTTGACTATTTTAGGTGCTGGGCAACCCATATTTATGTCTATAATATCATAATGATTGAGTAAAGGGTTTGCAATAGCTTCTGCCATAATATCAGGTTCATGCCCAAAAATCTGTCCTATTTTTATTTTTTCACGAGGCGAACATATAGTCATAAGTGCAGTCTTTTTAGGGTTATGATACATTGCTCGTGCAGACAACATTTCACTGCAAGTTGCATCAGCGCCAAAATATGAACATACATCTCTGAATCCTATATCAGTTACCCCTGCCATAGGTGCAAGGATTAAGTTGCCACCAAAATCTATATCTTTTACTAACATGACTATATTTTAACATGTCGCTTACAAATTAGCAAATTTTTTATAATCATTTTTTATATTTTTTCGGCAAAGGTTTATAGTGAATTTCTTTTCTGTTCACTTGACTTAAAATGATAATTTGATTATACTTGTCTTACTAAATTGCGAGGAGGTGAAAGATGAAAAAGGTATGTGAAATAGCAAAAGATTTATCCATAGATTTTGATGACATTATCCCATATGGACACTATATCGCAAAGATTAACAACTTTAAGCCTATTAAAAATGGAAAGCTTATACTTATAAGCGCAATGACGCCAACGACTTCTGGCGAAGGCAAAACCACAATCTCAATTGGATTGTGTGATAGCTTGAATTCTCTTGGCAAGAAGGCAGTGTTATCTCTTAGAGAACCTTCTCTTGGCCCTGTTTTTGGCATGAAAGGTGGTGCAACTGGTGGGGGCAAGGCTTCAATAGAGCCTTCAAATGAAATTAATCTGCATTTCACTGGCGACTTGCATGCAATAACCAGTGCAAACAATCTTCTTTGTGCAGTCATTGACAATTCAATTTTTCAAGGCAATCCTCTTGACATCGACCTAAACAATGTTTTCTTTAAACGTTGTATGGATATGAACGACAGGAGTTTGAGAGAAATTGAAATAGGACTGGAAAAGCTTAAAGGTCAGACGCCAAGAAAAGATGGATTTGTTATCACTGCTGCTAGCGAGATAATGGCTATTTTATGTTTAGCGAAGGATATTGAGGACTTAAAAACCAGACTGGGCAACATTTTAGTAGCTTTGACAAATGATGGCAAGCCTCTTTTTGCAAAAGATTTCGAGGTTGTAGACGCTATGACTGCTCTACTTTTAAATGCCATTAAACCAAATCTTGTCCAAACATTAGAAGGCAACCCTGCTCTCGTTCATGGTGGTCCATTTGCAAATATCGCTCACGGTTGCAGTTCTTTAATAGCAACAAAAACTGCATTAAGTCTGGCAGACTATGCAATTACTGAGGCTGGTTTTGGTGGTGACTTAGGTGGTGAAAAGTTCTTTGATATTGTTTGTAGATTTAACAATATTAAGCCTTCGGCAGTTGTCATCGTTGCTACTATTAAAGCACTGAAAAGCCATTCGCCAACAGGCAATATTACAGAGGGATTTGAAAATCTAAAAAAACATATTGACAATTTCCTCAAAGTATTCAACCAAAAAGTCATTGTAGCTTTAAACAAATTTGCTAGTGACACAGAAGAGGAAGTTGCTTTGGTAAAAAAATTGTGCGAAAGCATTGGAGTTTCATGTCATGATTGCAGTCAGTTTGAAAATGGTGGCAAAGGTTGCGAAAGTTTAGCAAAAAATATTATCGAAATCTGTCAAGCTGAGCCTCCAACACCAACCTACCCATACGACTTATCAGAAGATATTCAAGAAAAAATCTTTAAACTAGCAAGTAAAATTTATGGAGCAAGCAAGGTAACCTATTCGCAACAAGCTCTTGATTATATTGAAAAATTTAAAGATCTTACCAAAAATCTTCCTATTGTGGTAGCTAAAACTCAATATTCTATTTCAGGCGATCCAATATTAATTGGTAATCCTATGAATACAGATTTTAATGTTGAAAGCATTGAAGTAAAAAATGGAAGTGGGTTTGTGGTGGTTAAAGCCGACAAAGTTTTTCTTATGCCAGGTTTAGGAAAAGAGCCAAACGCCACAAAAATAAAGGTACAAGGTGAACAAATATATAATTTAAAATAAACTAAGTTCTTATATTTAAATCAAAAAAACACAGCTAAAATGCTGTGTTTTTAATTTTATAATCCTCTTCCTTCGTCAAGTTCACCAACAATCAACGCACGTTCATCATCGTTTCCAATCCAAATTGAATCAAATATAGCAAGATTTTCGCCACCTAAATATTTCTTAACAAAATCTCTCACCTTTTCAACTTGGTCTTCTGTTGCCCATCTTAAAGATAAAGTAAGTGAATATTTTTCATTGCTTGTTTTTGGCAACATTGTTCTTTCAATCTTGCCTCTCATAATATCATTGATTGTTATTTGAGGTACTCTGATGAAATTTATAAAGTCATTAGCAAGCTCTTTTCCAACCTTATTTAATATTAAATTATAGTCTACTTCTCCATTGCAAGCATAAATTATATCTGATACTTGTTCCCAAGAACGTGGATCTACTGCAAAAAGAGGTGGCTCATCTGGATCATAATCTGTAAAGAGTGCTTGTAAACCACGAGATGCTATAAATGCAGAAACAGCTGGATGAATTTTAGTCCTATCTGTATAGCCTTCTTTAATATCCCCTCCCCATTTCAAAAAGCTTTGAATGTTTGGTTCAATATAAATATGAGCAGCAAATCTTCTAAATAATGGCTCTGGCATATTGTAAGCAACACTACTTTCCTTAGGACTATTTCCTGTCGCAATAACAATACAATTTTTTGGTAAAGCTTGATCTTTTCCATTTACAAAATGCTCAAACACAATATCATATACAAGACTTTGTTCAACATCTGATACGTTTGTAAGCTCGTCAAGCAAAAGAACATGATAATTATCTGGGTCATTTTTACAAACTTTCCAAATATCTCTATACCAATATGGTTGAACCCAAACTGCCTTTCCATTGTCTTCATAACTTTTACCAACAATTTCTTCTGGAAGAATACCCTTTCGTAATTTTAGCATTACAAAATCTGGGTCAAGTTCTTGAACGCGTCTAGTTTTACCGATACCACTTCTTCCGTGAAGCATAAATGAAAGGCCATTGTTTACATAGAACTCAATCTGCTCATCTAGACTCTTTTGTCTTGAACTAATAGTTACTCCATGAGGATTTTTCTGTTCTTCAACCTCTGCTACTTCAAATTTGACATCTTCTTTATATAAGGAATCAATAAATGAACCTGAGTCTTTACCCGAGAAATCATAATTAGTACTAATCTTATAATCTTTATTACCATTTCCATTTTTGATTTCATCTTTAAGGTTGTATCCATTAAGCAATGCTCTAATATATGAGTTTTGCCAAAGTCCTTTATTTTCATCTGTTTTATTTGTCGAGAATGGTATTCCACCCAATAATGCTTCTTCTGCTCTCAATACAAGTTCATCTGTTTCGTTTGGACCTGCAACAGGGTTTATTGAAGCATTTTCCCAATTGGCAATAATCCATGTAATAGGCTCTACTTCAAACCAGTAAACTTCACCATTTTTACATTGAGTGCCATCTGCGAAATAATTTAAATCATCTCTTTTAACAACTTCACTTTCTCCAACTACACGAACATATCTCTTGCCATTATAAATATATTCATTATTTTCTTCGACAGCTTTCCATTCCTTATTTTTGGTAATTGATCCAATATACCAACCTGATCTACTAGGCTTGCGTGTGTTATAAAAATATTCAAGTTCGCTTGCAAGTCTATCGCTTACTTTGGACTGAGGATATTGCAAATTTGGGAATGTCACAGTATGATAAACTCCCTTTTGTGAAACAACGCCATTTAAAGTTTTTATATCTTTTGCATTAATGTTAAACGCAGGAACAGTTGCCGGTCTTGTAATATTTGCCTCACCATTTTTTATAACACCCTTAGTATCAACAACTCTGATAGACTTTGAAATTATACCATACTCTTTCTTTATATAATAATTAGGAGTCCAATATAGTGTTGCAGGTTTTCCACTTAAACATTTATACTGAGGAGATGCAATAGCTTGATTTGCAATTGCATAATCTGTTGCTGAAACTTGTTTGATAGTAGAAGAGATGTTATTTAAATCTTCCATGCCAAAGATATAGAAATAATCTTTTGCATAAAGCTCGTCATTTCCAAGTCCAGTTCTTTCACTCTTTATAATAATCTTTTTCAAGTCTTTTTTCATACTCACCCCTTAAAAATTATTATAACATATAAATTTTTATATTTCAATAGTTTACGATAATTTTAAATAATATAATATTTGCCAAATTGACTTGAAATTATTTTGTAGTTATGATATTATTTAATAGATTAAATTGTCATAATCTACTTTTAATAATTCTAAGGAGAATACCATGAGAGCTATCGTCTTCGACTTTGATGGCACAATTACTTATGAAAATAAAAATGTATGGAAATGGCTTTGGCAAAAAGCTGGATATGATTTGGGCGAAGGGTCAATATTTCAAAATCTTTACTCTAAGTATATGAATAAAGAGTTTAGTTATAAAAAATGGTGTGACATTACTTGTAACTATTTTAAACAAAAGGGAATAAATAAAAAAGACTTACTTGAATATATAAGTAAGACGAAAATACTTCCTGGTTTTGTTGAAACCGTCAAGCTTTTGAGAGCATCTGGAATAAAGCTATTTATACTTAGTGGGAATATCCTGGAATGTATTAAAACTGTCCTTGGAGAAAATGTAAAATATTTTGACGACATTATGGCAAACGGTTTTATATTTGATAAAAATGAGAATTTGGACAAAATAGTTGCAACCGACTATGAACATGAAGGCAAGGCTAAATATGTAAATAAAGTTATTAAGAACTTAGGCATATCGCCAGAGGAATTGACTTTTATTGGCAATAGTAAGAATGATGAATGGGTTTATCTGACAGGATGTAACACTCTATGTATCAATCCAGATGAAACAGAATACAAAAACAAATTAAAGTGGAACTATTGCATAGAAAAAGCTAATGATTTTCGAGAAGTTCTTCCATATTTAGCAAAACTAAGTAAAAATAGCGATAAAGAGGTATCTGCGTAACCAAACATTAAAAAACATTAAAAAAAATTGTTTTTACTATTTACAAATAAAAATTTCTGTGATATATTAATAATGTAAAAATATCTTTTACGAGGTGGAATTATGAAAAATAAATATTTTATTGATGGTAATGGTGGATTGCAAGGAGAACAACTCGCCAATATGAAACTTAACAATTACTACCTTTTCAGAGCTTTAAGTCATCTTTGTAAGACAGCTATTGATGAAAAATCTACTGATAAAATTGGTGGACCTTTCAGAGCTGCATTACTTTCTGGCGAACTTCAAAGAAGTGATTCACAGACTGGAATGGACACAAACGATTTAGCTGGCAAACTTAAATTTTTAGTTGTAG
>CARBWQ010000016.1 GCA_948949055.1 uncultured Eubacteriales bacterium
TTTTAGCCTGCGTCGCGAATGCCCTTGCAAGCAAGCATGTCGCTCCTTGTAATAATAGATTTATATAATCAGCAATAAGAAGATTATTTGAAGTAAAAGTTTCAGCTTATAAATCTATTTTTAGTTTAGTAGATGTAATTTTTAAGTAGATTTCAACAAAGTAGGTAGGGTTGAATTTTGGAGGGAAAATATGTTTTTAAGAAAATCCGATTATTTATATATGAAAGGTCGTATAGAAAAAATTGACGAGTTGGAACAAAAGCTCACAGTTGCTGAATTAAGTTTGAAAGAAACTTTTCAGAGGCTTACTAGGGAAATTGAACACTCTTACGATCAAAAGTTAGATCATAAATATGCTGATCTTTCAAATAAGATTGAAAAAGAAATTTCTAAAATCGAAAATGGCAACTTATCAAAAGAAGTTGATGAACTAAGAAAACTAGTTTTAAAAAAGCTTGAAGAGTACAAAAGTCTTTGTGATGAACTTAGAGATTTGACTGTTAAACAAAAAGAATATATCAATTTGGCAGCGCAAGAAGCTGTTGAAAAAGCTTTGTCGGGAGAGATTAGAGCAATTGTAACTCATCAGGTGAAAAAGCTTGTATCAGAAGAGGGCAAAGAACTCTTATTTGATGAAAGCGAAAAATCTGTACTTGGAGTATCTAGCGAGCTTACTAAGGAAGTAATTGATATGCTTAAACAAAGAGTTAGTGATGAGCTTTTAACTCCTAATCCAGCTGGTGACAGTCCAGCTAGTGGTTCGACCGATGCGGGAAAGCCAGAAGGTGGAGCTGAACTTGAAAAGAGAAAAAAAGATGTACTTTCTATGGCTAGACATAAGGAATTTGGCAAGCTATTAGGCTCACTTTCAGCAGGTCTTATGCCAATGCTTGTTGGTCCTGCCGGAACTGGTAAAAGTACAGCTGTTGAACAGGCTGCTTATGAACTCGGATTTGATTTCTATACTTCAAACAGAGTACAAATGGCACATGAACTTACAGGTTACAAGGATGCGACAGGAAACTATCAACCTACTCAATTTTATCAAGCTTATAAAAATGGTGGCGTATTCTTCTTAGATGAAGTTGATGGTTCTTCACCAGAAGCACTTGTCACTATAAACACTGCAATGGCACAGGGATATATGAATTTCCCAGACGGAAAAGTATATATGCACAAAGATTTCAGACTTGCTGCGGCAGGAAACACTTATGGAACTGGTGCAGATGCACAATATGTAGGTAGAAATGAACTTGACGCTGCAACTCTTGATAGATTTGTAGTTGTGCGTTGGGACTATGACAAAAAACTTGAAAGTCAGATTATTAAAGATAAAGAATTCTTAGAGTTTGGTTGGAAAGTACGTAGTGCAGTTTCAAAACTTAAACTTCCTATCATTATTTCTACACGTGGTCTTATAAATGTTTACAATCTTTTAAATGTGAAAGCATTCAGTCTTGATGAAATGCTTGAAAGTGTTCTCTTTGAAGGTGTGGACGCACAGACATTGCTTACTATAAATCGTGAGATTTCTGTCAATGGCAAATACAAAAACGCCTTAAAGAATTTAGCTGATAGATTAAAAAATGAAGAAAAAGGTATGGAATAGAGAATGAAAAATAGAACTGGAAACCATGGTGACTCATATATAATAGATTATCACTTTGCAAGTCTATTGGATCTACTCGATTATATAGAAAATTCTCAAAGAGTTACCTCGAAAAAATCTAGCGAAAATCTAGACAAACATTTTACAGGTACAGAGTCATTTCAGCAAGCTTTTGAAATGTGCAAAAATGGATACTTTTCAAAGGACGTTGAGAATTTTCAAAATATATTCTTCAAAATTGCCAACCAAGTTGCAAGGAAACTGAAACTTATAAAAGTAAAGCATGATGTCGTAGGAGCTGTTCCTGACGTGCCAAGATATCTTACCGGCAATCCATTAAATATGCTTAATCTTGAAAACAAAGAAAAAGTCAAAAAACCTAAGACAATTGTTCTTAATTTTAACTCATCAACTTCTGCTAGTACTTCAAAGAGTACTATCGAAAAAAGAGGATTGACATTTGTGCTTTTATTCGATTTACTACGCAAACTTGGTAGCCCTGTAAAACTCAATTTGGTTGAATTTTCATCATCTGAGGATTTCTATGTGAATACAGAAGTAGTTCTTATGAAAAATAAAGACATGATTAATATATCTAAGATTTATTTCCCTCTTGTACATCCTTCTTATTTAAGAAGAATTATGTTTGCTCTTGAAGAGCGTTTGCCTGAGCTAAAAAATAGACAGGAATATTTTCATGGATATGGCTGTCCAGAATCTTATAGGAAATATGTTAAAATGACAGGAACAGAGTTGCATGAAAATGAAATAAACATTTTCACTGATGATTATGAATATGTTTCAATAGGAAATGCGTTAAAAAAAATAATCGCTGATGTAGATAAAGCGGGTGGACTTAAATCGTCATATGAAGAAATATCAAATTTGTTAGATGAAATTGATTTTTCTACGCTTAGCGAGTTTGATGATGAAAAGGATTATTAATTTAAATAAGAAAATGCTCCTGACCGTCGCATTATTCTTGCGTTCCTAAACAAAAAAGGCTAAATTTTAGCCTTTTTATTTTTTATTAAATTTATGATGAAAGCTTTAAACTTTATTTAATTTTTAAAAACCATATTGAATTATAAGGAGTTATTACTTTCATCTTCTCTGGCAGTAAGTTTTTCAAGAGAATGATTTGTAAAAACTTCATGATAAATATTGTCAACATTGTTTCCATCGTTTTTAAGATTTATAAGCATTTCATAGACTTCGTCAATTGTTTTGTCTTCTGCTTCCTTAAAATAAGCTGTGTTTTCTGGGAAAACTAAACCTTCTTTATTAAGTAGTGCAATTGTCACGCCGTTACTTGCAAGTTGCCAAAGTTTCATGTCCTTTCCTTCACAACGGACATGGTGATTTAATGAGATTCTTGTAAGTTCAAATGCTACAATGGCAAATCTTTCTTCCTTAGATAATTGATTCATAAAGTCATGATTAAAATATATTGTTTTATCTTTATAATTTAACACAGAACCACTACAATTTGAATTAAATTCAAGAATAAAATTTGTAGTGTTTGCAAGTAGTGGAAATTTCTTTATAACATCCTCTCTAATATTGTACAAGTCGCTGAGCGATAATTTTGTTTCTTTCATAGCTCCTCCTATTATTTCTACAATCAGTATATCATAAATAAAAAAAATGTCAATATAATAATTGCTCGCAAGAAGAAAATATGTTACAATTAAATAGAGGTTTTTATGTGTGAAGATAAGAGAAGTAAAAGATTTGCGTTGGTTCCATTTTGCCTATTAAGTCAAGCCTTTCAAGCACAAGGAATAGTTAAGCATGAGTGGAGTTCGACTATAAAGCCAATAGTTCAAAAACTTATCGATAATGATATCAATATAATTCAGATGCCATGTCCTGAAAGCTCTTTTGGAGGTTATGGGAAAAGTTTGGTACGAAAGCCATTAAATATAGAAGGTTATGAAAATGAAGAATATAGAGCTCATTGTCAAAAGTTATGTGATTATGTCATTGATATGATTGTGCCAATGTTAAATAATGGATACAAAATTCTCACAATAATGAGCATAAACAAATCTCCATCTTGTTCCAATGGTTTTGTACATACAGACGAGGGTGGTTTAATTGAAAAGAAAGGGATTTTTTTTGATGAACTTACAAAGAGATTAAAAGAAAAGAACATTGACATACCTATCATTGGTATAAATAAAAAGGATATAACAGAGGCTATGCAAATGCTTGATGAGTTAATTTTATGTGATGAGAAGAAGATTTGACTTCTTCTTTTTTATTATAAAATTTTTTTAATTTTGTTTGGCTACTTCTGTCATAATATGATATACTAAATAGGTAAAAACTAAACAGTTTAAACAGGAGGTTATTTAATGGAAACGAAAGATTTCGAAGGCTGGAATGGTTTTAAAGGAAATAATTGGAAGGAAAATATTGATGTTTCATCTTTCATTGATGAAAACTACACTGAATATCGTGGTGATGATAAGTTCTTGGTAGGAAAGAGTGAAAAGACAAGCAAAGTTTGGGCTAAGTGTGAAGAACTTTTAAAGGAAGAACGCAAAGTTCATCTCCTTGACGTGGATCTTGAACATCTTTCAGGTATTGACAATTTCCCAGCAGGATATATAGACAAAGAAAATGAGGTTGTTTTTGGTCTTCAAACTGACAAACCATTGAAGAGAATTGTTAATCCATTTGGTGGAATCAGAATGGTTGAAACTGCTCTTGGAGCATATGGCAGAAAACTTGACGATGCAACTGCAAATCTATTCAAACAAATGGTGAGAAAAACTCATAACGATGGTGTTTTTGATGCTTATACACCTGATATCAGAAAAGCAAGATCGGCTGGTCTTATCACTGGACTTCCTGATGCTTATGGCAGAGGAAGAATTATAGGTGATTATAGAAGAGTTGCTTTATATGGTATTGACAGACTTATTGCTGAAAAACAAGCAGATTTAGTTTCAGATGAAATGCTAAATATTGATAGTGAAGAGAAATTAAGACTCAGAGAAGAAGTTAGCGAACAAATTAGAGCTCTCGGCAAAATTAAGTCTATGGCTGGAAAATATGGATTTGACATCTCTCTTCCTGCTACTAATGCAGTTGAGGCTTTCCAGTGGACTTATTTTGGATATCTTGCATCAGTTAAGGAAAATAATGGTGCTGCAATGAGTTTAGGCAGAGTTTCAACCTTCCTTGACATCTACATTGAAAGAGATATTGAGAAAGGTTTACTTACCGAAGAAACTGCACAAGAACTTGTAGATCAGTTTATCATTAAACTTAGACTTGTAAGACATCTTAGAACACCAGATTATGATGACATTTTTGGTGGCGACCCAACTTGGGTTACTGAATCTATTGGTGGTATGCTTGACGAAAATAGAAGTCTTGTTACTAAAAACTCATTCAGATTCCTTCACAGTCTTATCAACTTAGATCCAAGTCCAGAACCAAACTTGACAGTTTTATGGTCTACTAGACTTCCAGAAAACTTTAAGAGATTCTGTGCAAAGATTTCTATCCTTACAGACTCTATTCAATATGAAAGTGATGACGTTATGTCACCAATCTATGGTCATGACTATGCAATTGCTTGTTGCGTTTCTGCTATGAAAGTGGGTAAACAAATGCAATTCTTTGGTGCTAGATGCAATCTCGCTAAGAGTTTACTTTATTCACTTAATGGTGGACGTGATGAAAATAGTGGGGTAAAAGTTGTTGATGGAATAGAACAAACAAATGCTGAAATACTTGATTTTGAAGATGTTAAAGCTAGATATTTCAAGGTTCTTGACACAGTAGCTAAAACTTATGTTGATGCACTTAATATTATCCACTATATGCATGACAAGTATGCTTATGAAGCTGGACAAATGGCTCTTCATGATACAAAACTTGACAGACTTATGGCGTTTGGTATAGCAGGACTTTCAGTTGCGACTGATAGCTTATCTGCAATCAAATATGCAAAAGTAAAACCAATTAGAAATGAAGAAGGAATTGCTGTTGACTTTGAAGTTGAAGGTGAATTCCCTAAATATGGTAATGATGACGATAGAGTAGACCAACTTGCAGTTGAAATAGTTCAGCACTTTATTTCAGCTCTTAAACAAAATAAACTTTATAGAGATGCAAAACATACTTTATCTGCTCTTACAATTACATCAAACGTTATGTATGGTAAAAAGACAGGAACTACTCCTGACGGAAGAAAGAAGGGTGAAGCTTTTGCACCAGGTGCAAACCCAATGCATGGAAGAGATGCTTGTGGAGCGCTTGCAAGCTTAAACTCTGTTGCAAAAATTCCATATTGTGGCTGTTGCCAAGATGGCGTATCAAACACCTTCTCAATCATTCCTAACTCACTCGGTAAAGACATGGAAATGAGAATTGATAACCTTGTTGGATTACTTGATGGTTATTTTGTTCAAGGAGCTCAACATCTTAATGTTAATGTCCTTGATAGAGAAAAACTCATTGACGCTATGAATAACCCTGAAAAGTATCCAAACCTTACAATTCGTGTGTCTGGATATGCTGTAAACTTTAATAAATTATCTCGTGCTCATCAAGAGGAAGTTATTGCAAGAACTTTCCATGAAAAGCTATAATTATTATAAATTTTGATAAAAATAATAAAAAAATGTGAAAAAATGATGATTTTTTGCATTTAGGAGTTAAAATGGACGAAATACTTGGCAAAATAAGCAGTGTAGAAAGCATGGGGCTAGTTGATGGCCCGGGGATAAGATACGTTGTATTTTTGCAAGGTTGTCAACTTAGGTGTAAGTATTGTCATAATCCAGAAACTTGGAATATGAACAAGGCAAATGAATTTATTAGCCCAGAAAATTTAATAAAGCGTATAGAAAGATTCGTTCCATACTTTGGAGAAGTAGGAGGTGTTACTTTTTCAGGAGGAGAGCCTCTTCTTCAACCATTGTTTTTGCAAGAATGCTTAAAATTGTGTAAGGAAAAGTCTATCAACACGGCCATTGATACAGCAGGTGTTGGAATAGGTGATAATCAGACAACTTCAAAGATATTAGAATTATGTGATTTAGTCATTCTTGATATAAAGTCAAGTGATGAGGATAAATATCGTGAACTTACTGGTCAACCTATGTCAAGGTTTTCTTCCTTTTTGGAACTTGCCCAAAAGATGAATAAGAAATTATGGCTAAGACAGGTGATTGTTCCAGGGCTTAATGATAATGAGGAAAATATCAAGCATCTTGCAGACTTTATTAGACCGATAAAAAATGTTGAGCGAATTGAACTTTTGCCTTATAAGAATTTAGGCGAGAGTAAATACAAGACTCTTGGCATAAAATATCCACTTGAAGGTCTAGAAAATATGGATGAAAACAGATGCAAAGAACTTGAAGATTTACTTCATAAATTGGTAGCAAATTCATAAAAATATCTTTGCCATGACGGCAAAGATATTTTTAAATGCAAGAGATAATTAATTGATTTTTCATGAAAAAAAGGTAAAAAACGTAAAAAAATGCTTAAAAGGACACAAAAATCACTAATATGACTAAAAAATGTTATGATTGCCCTAGAAAATGTGGCGTTGACAGAATAAAAGAAGTAGGCTATTGCCTAGAAGGCGAAAAGATAAGAATTGCAAAAATCATAGAAAATTTTATGTGGGAAGAGCCATGTATTTCAGGAGAAAAAGGCGCTCTTGCAATATTCTTTTCTGGTTGTAATCTTAGATGTGAGTTTTGTCAAAATTTTCAGATATCTCATATAGGAAGTGGAAAGCTCTTCACGCCACAAGAATTTCGTGAACTAATTGAAAGTTATGATTTGTCAAGATTCTCTTCAATTGACCTTATAACTCCAACTCATTTCTCTTCACTTTTAATCTCTGCTCTTTCAGGTTTAAACTTGCCAATTCCTATTGTTTGGAATAGTGGGGGATATGAAGATGCCAATATTATTAAAGAGCTTTCAAAAGTTGTCGATGTTTTTCTACCAGACTTTAAATATTTTGACAGTGAACTTTCCATGTTTTTATCTAAATGCCCTGATTATTTCAAAGTTGCATCAAAAGCCATTTTAACAATGCGTGAATGTAAGAACGAAAACATTTTTAAAGATGATATTTTGTGTAGTGGAGTTTTGATAAGGCATTTAGTTTTGCCGGGGCAATATAAAGATAGCATGAAAGTTCTTAAATTTATATGTGAAAACATAAAAAATCCTTTTGTTAGCATTATGGGGCAGTTTACACCTGTGGGGCAGTTAATAAAAGAAAAGCTTAAACCACTTGAATATAAATTGGTTCTTTCATATGCACAAAAACTTGGATTAAATAATGGTTATTTTCAAGAGTTAAGCAGTGCAAGTGAAAAATATGTACCTCATTTTTAAAAAATAGTTATTTCATTTGACAAAAAGCTTATTTGAAATTAAAATTATTGTATATATTAAGGGAAGGTGTTATGAAAGCAAAAACTAAACAAAAGGGGAAAATGAATGTTGTTCAGAAAGAAGCCTCTTATCTTAGAAAAAAAATGATTGCTTCAAGGCTTACTGGTATTTTTACCTGCCTTCTCGCTCTTGCAAGTGTTGCTGTTTATTATTTGAAATCAATCAATGAATGGTTATGTATTATAGCCCTTGCATATTGCCTTGGCACAATATTTGTTGCAAATAGTTTTATACAAGATGTAAAGGTTGGAAATCCTTGGCAAAGAGTAAATGGTGTTTGTGCAATTGTCTTCTTTATATTAGTTGTCTTTTTAATTGTATATGGTTTTGTTACGCATCAATTAAATCTACAATTTTAAAAAAAAGAGCAGTTTGCTCTTTTTTGTTTGCAAAGTGACTTTGTAAAATTTTTAAAAGATATTAATATTATTTTACACTTGCGATTTTCTAAATACTATTGTATAATATAAATATTGAGGAGAAAAAATTATGAAAGTTTTTTTAGGTGGAACTTGTGGTAAATCGACTTGGAGAGGAGAGTTGATTAAAAAGTTAAGTGGTGACGTTGAGGCTTTTAATCCAGTTGTCCCAGACTGGACACCAGCATGTCAAAAAATAGAAGATGAACACAAAGAGAATGACGATATTGTTTTATTTGTTATTACTCCTGAATCAAAGAGCATTTATAGTGTTTCAGAAATTACAAGAAGTGCAATAGTGTCACCAGAGAGAACAATGGTATGCGTATTAAACGAGGCAAATGGAAGTGCTTTTGAGGCACATGAAATGAAATCTTGGACAAAAATACTAAAAGATATCAAGAAAGATGGTGCAACTGTTTGTGAATCTTTGGACGATGTTGCTTCTACTTTAAATTCTATGGCTTCAACTTTCGATAATGAAATTGAAATTTAAAAAAAGGCAATTTAACATTGCCTTTTTTTATGAGCTAAAAGTTAATTCTCTTCTTTTATTGAGAAGATTTTTTGCTTTCTCTTTAATTTTAGTTTTTTAATATGAGCATGCCTATTATAGCTAAGGTTATTTTTTAAAGCTGAGGTTGAATTTGATACTTTATTCTTAAAGATTGAATGCTCTTTCATAAACTCGCCACTGCCTAATGTTTCTGTTACAGTTGAAGAGAATATAAAACTATTTTTGTCAATACTACTTACAATTTTTTTCATTTCATTTGATTGTTGGTTTGGTAGCAGACAAAGCAGAACGGATTTTTCTTTTTTTGAGAACATTCCTTCGCCTTCAAGTTTTGTAACTCCTCTATGATAACGCTCTAAAAGTGCATGAGCAATCTCTTCGTCCTTATCGCAAATTATGTAGTGAGCAGTGACACGCTTAGAACCATCTAGTACAAGATTTGTTGCAAGTGAATTGACAACTGCAACCACCAAGGCATATAGTCCAGTTTGAAGCCCGGCAGTTATTATAGATAGAGTTAATACAACGACATTGATTAAAAGCAGACAATATCCTGTTTTGATTTTTGGAAAATATCTATTGATCATTACTCCGGCAATATCACTGCCGCCTGTTGTGCCACCAAATTTCATGGCGACTCCAATTGTAAGACCACTTATTATCGCACCGACTATTGACGCTAATAATCTATCTGCTTTTGCTGCACCGGCTAAAATTTCAATATAACCAAACTGCATACCCAGAGTGTAGAACCCTATACCGAGAGCAGATAACAAAAGAAATTTCCACCCAAAAATTCTTAAAGCGAACAAAAAGATTGCAAGGTTGATTACAAGATAAATAACAGCAGTAGGTAGTTTAATTCCACCCGAGGCAAATGCTTTGCTTATAATAAGAGCAAGCCCTGAAAAACCAGTTGGAATTATTTGTGCAGACTCGAAGAAATTTTTAAAACTTATCCCTCCAAGAAGAGCTGCAACAGATACCATAATAATTTGGATAATAAATTTACTTAATTTTTGCTTTTGTCTATTTTCTGCATTTTTTAAGAACATATTTTGATTATACCATATTAAGATTAGATTGTAAAATACATTTTGCGTTAATTTTACAAAAAATATTACTAAAAAAGCCATAT
>CARBWQ010000017.1 GCA_948949055.1 uncultured Eubacteriales bacterium
AGCACCAAGCGTTCCAATCACGCCTGACTTATAGCCAGCGTTATTTAAAACTTCGCAAATAGTATTTGCAGTGGTAGTCTTTCCATTAGTCCCAGTAATAGCAATAATTCTAAGCTGGTCACAAACTTTTCCAAAATAATTCTTTGACATGAGCGCATAAGCTGAGCGTGCATTTTCTACATTGACAATTTTAGAGCCTTTTAAATCTGTGTCAGTGATGACACAACTTGCCCCTCTTTTGATTGCCTCTTCAATAAAATCATTTCCATTATGTTTCTCACCTTTTAAGGCTATATAAACATCTCCATCTTCAATTAGTCGATGGTCGATTTTTATATCTTTAACTTCAATATCAAATTTGACGTCTTCCTTATTTTTAAGTTTAACGCCATCAAGTAAATTTATTAGTTTCATATTTTACCTCGTTTTTCATGTCGTAATTTATCAGTTTCATTAAATTATTTTGCTTTGTAACTATTAGTCATATTAATGTAAGTTTCAATTGCATTTGAATTAAATTTGTAAATTATATCTTTCTTCTCCTCAAATCTTGCAATTCCCTCTTCCACCAAGGTGACAATTAAATCTTCAAAAGATGTATCAAAGAGATTAAAAGCGAGCGAGCCTGGAATTGAGTTTACTTCGTTTACAAACAATTTTTTATCTTCCTCGTCATATAGAAAGTCCACTCTGACTACGCCACTACAAGAAAGAGCTTTATATGTTTCAATGGAAAGCTTTTTAATTTCTTTTTCTAGTGAAGTTGGGATTTTATCTTTCACTGCCTCTCTTTCACTTAAATACTTTTCTTCAAAAGAATATATTTTCCCCTTTTTAACTTCAATCACCTTACTTGGCAAAATTTTGTCACTATTTTTTATCACTCCACAACAAAACTCACGAGCATTAGTTAAAAACTTTTCAACTACAATTTTTTCATCATATTTAAAGGCTTCTTCAATTTTTGATTGCAACAAGTTTTCATCTTCACATATTTCAATACCTACACTTGAACCAAGTGAAGTTGGCTTAATTATACAAGGAATTCCAACTTTTTCGACAATGCTTTGAACTATATTTGTCTTATTTTCTTTAAATTCGCATATTTTCACATGTAAATATGCTGGATTTGGAATATCACAGTTATCCATAATAATTTTAGTCAAATCTTTATCCATACATAATGCACTGGACGCAAGGTCGCAAGAGGTATATGGAATTTCTGCCAACTCCAAAAGTCCTTGCAAACTTCCATCTTCGCCACCATGTCCATGATTACAAAGAAGGGCGCAATCAAGTTTAATTTCTTTTTTTATCTTATTTCTCTTTGCCAAAAAGATTTTTCCTTGACCAGTTGGGAATAAAACATTCAATTCCTTTTCAACATTTTTCGCAAAATTTAAATAGGTATTTGCATCTGTCAGGTTGTCGGCTGTTACCATTTGTCCGTTTGGTTTTATATATACAGGAATAAATTTATAACCAGCTGGTTTTGCGCTCATAGCCTGCAAAGCTGTAATAATTGAAATATCATGTTCAACACTTTTGCCACCAAAGAAAACGCCAATATTTTTCATTATAAACTCCTTAATTGATATTTTTTCTTCATTTTTTTGTCGAATTAACTAAATTTTCACTATTTATAATTATCAGGCAAATCATTTTCAAAGAGAACTACACAATCTTTGGTTGTAATAAGCTCCAAGATTTCCTTCTGTTTTTTTCTTGTTTCTGCAAAGAAAATATGCTCTCTATTGAAGTTGTGAGATATTGCTCCCGAAAGTATTTCATTCTTATTTACATTATTCATTATGATAATATAGTCGGCAACATCTGCTATCAAAGTTCCCAATTTAAAATTCGCTTGCGACTGCTCGTTGCCCAGTTCAACCATACCGGGAGTTATCACAATCTTTCTTCCTTCAAACCTACTCAATACATCAAGCGCCTCCTTAGAACCAACGATGTTGCAGTTGTAGGAGTCGTCAATAATTGTGCAGTAGTTGTTTTTCATAAGTTCCAGCCTATGTTTCGATGGCGACAAATCCTTAATAGCCGAAATAATATCTTTATAGGTAATGCCAAGTAGATGAGCAAGTGTCGAAGCAGTGACAATATTATCAATATTACATTTTCCAAGAAGCTTTGTTTTAACCTCCAATTTTTGACCATTTAAAAACAGATCAAATGTTGAACCTTGACTATCCATTTTAATATTATCTGCATAAGAGTAGCCCTCTTTATCGCAAGCAAGATATTTTTCGCCTTTAAACCTATCATATAACTTTCTACTTGATTGACTATCGCCATTAAAGACCATAACTCCGTCTGGTTTTAAATTCTCAGCAAGTTCAAACTTAGTGTTTTCGATAACCTCAATACTTTTGAAGGTTTCAAGATGTTGAGGTCCAATTGTAGTAATTATCCCATAGTTAGGCTCGACCATCTTTGCAAGTATTTTAATATCGCCGATATGCCTAGCACCCATTTCAGCGACAAATATATCATGGTCGTCTAAATCATTCAATATGGTTTTAGATAGCCCCATTTCAGTATTATAATTCTTGGGCGTTGCACAAACTTTATAATTCTTTTCAAGCATACTGACTAATATATTCTTAGTTGAAGTCTTTCCATAACTTCCAGTAATGCCAATTTTGATTATCTTTTTTTTGCGTAATTTTCTAGTAGCCTTTGCCATAAAATGCTTTTTTATCAGAAGTTCAAGAGGAAGAATAATATAGTGGGTCAAAACAATAAATAATGGAAGCAATAAGAACAATAGAATAATGTCGAAAAGTTTTAAATAAATATTGTTTATAAAATAATTTACAACAAAAAACATGCCAAACATTATGATAAAGAGTAGGAAGGAAAACCTTATCATACGTTTAGTAAAAATTAGTCGATTTTTATCACCAAAAGAAAGTTTTAGTTCCAACACGCTTTTTAAATAGCTCCGAATTTGATAGCCAGAAAGCTGATAGGTTTTCGCAAAAATGTATGATAAAAACATGAACAAAATCACACATATACATGTGTTAAAATAAACCATTTATTCCTCCTTAATAAACTTATTGACGGTAGAGTAAAATTCAAATTTACATTCCAAAAAAGAAAAATGCCCACCACTATCCAAAATTTTAAGCTCTGAATTTTTAATAAGTCTATTTAAACGTCTTGCCATATAAAGAGGGGTTTCTTTATCTCGGCCTCCCCAAATAATCAAAGTCCGTGCAGACATCTTTCTTGCATAATCTTCAAGATAACAATTAACAATACTTTTAAAAGTTTCCTTCATTGCAGGGGAAAGCGACTCATAGTCAACAGAACCTTTCCTATTGACTTTTAATCCCATTTTTCTTGCAAGTTTATAGCCAGCAAGTTTACATTTATATTTTAAAGAACGGCGAGGTTTCATACCAGCACTATCAACAAGTATGCACGAATGTACAAGTGTGCGTTTGACAGCAGAAAGTATAATCAGCAGTCTGCCTCCAAATGAATGTCCAATAAAATCAGCATTGTAAATTTTAAGATGTTCACATAATGACATGAGCATACCAACATATGTATATATGTTCCAATTTTCTATATCTTTTGAACTATTTCCAAATGGAGGAAAGTCGATTGTCAGAATAGATCTGTCACTAAAAAGCGAAATAAAATCGTTAAAATCTTCACCACTTCTCCCCCAACCATGTAAAAATATAATAGGCCTAGAAGAGTTGCGATTAATATAGTTGAAGTTGACTTCAATATCGTTGTAATTGTATACCATATACTTTTTTATGAAAAAATAATAAAATTGTTGAAAAATTTCTAAAAAAATCTCAAAATTGCCTTAATTTATTTGGAAATTTAATAAAAAAATAGTAAAATATATCCAAGGTTTAAAACCTTGAAAATTTAAAAAGAAGGAAGGTAAATTTAAGTGAAAATTACAGATGTTAGAGTAAGACTAAAAGACGAAACAAAATTAAAAGGTATTGTATCAATTACTATTGATGGTTGCTTTGTTGTTCATGACATTAAAGTAATCGATGGCAAAGATGGTCTTTTCATTTCTATGCCTAATAAAAAGACAGCAGATGGTGACCATATCGACATTGCACACCCTATCAACACTGAAACTCGTTTAGAGCTTAAAACTGTTATTTTAGAAGCATATCAAAAAGCACTTAATGATGCAAAAGCTGAATAAAAATCGGTATAAAGTTAAAATCGCATACTTAAATACATAAGAGGCGGAGGACTTACTCCCGTTAGACATTCACTGAAATTTTTAACTTTAAATATATATAAGTTTGGACATTATTCAAACTTAAAAAGTTTTATTGATAGCTTTAATAATCTATCAGCACTAGAATTAATACTTTACTTTTTTGAAAAAGCTAGGCACTTTTCGCCTAGTTTTTTTTGTTCAATTTGCTCCCCTTTCCAAAATCAAAATATCAACATTTATTTTTTATAACCATTTACATAATTTTGTTTTTATGATACAATAGTTCAAAGGATTAATTATGACAGGAATTGATTTAACTAAAATCTTAAATAAAATGACAGTGGAAAATTATACGTCTAGTGATAAAACTCACGTAGCCTCAACCACTGATTTTGTCAAGATAAAATCTTGGGATGAAATTAAAAGAAACAATCATGTAGATAGAAAAAAGTCTTTGACAGACTTCGCAATTCTTAATAATGCCTATCAAAACCTTAACAAAAAAAATGGTAGAAATACAGGACAATACTATATTAGAAGCTTTTGTGAAGAGTTTTATGAAAACCATATTAATCTTATAGATTATGATGGAGGCTTAACCTCAACAATATTTTATAATGTTTCATCAGTAGGCGTTTGCCCTTCACTAGAAATCAACATCTCTAAATATCTTTCACTATCAAAAGAAGAAAGAGATTCTATCCAAATTAAACACGTCAAAAAATATAAGAAAGAAAGACACTTTCTTGAAATGGGCGAGTATCCCAAAAATGCTGTCAGTGAAAAATTGGGAAATTTACTTGAAGAGTTGTTTAATTATGGATTCTTGCAAGAAGGTTTAACTTGCACTGGAAAACTTTATCCAAATATAATTAATTCAAACTTAACCAAACAAAATCCTGAATTTGAATATCAAGGCAAAAAATATGTTAGAGTTGCCAGCTTCAATACTCAAAGCCCAATCACTTCATTATCTAACGGATCAATGGTGAAAGAGCAAGGAAAAACACATTGGCTTGAAGTAGAACCTATTAAGTTTGAAATTAAAAATTGGGATAATTTACCAAATGAGATTAATCCAAATTCAAATGGCGAAAATTTATCAGATGTAATTGAACTTGAAGCAGATGATATAGTTTTTAGTGGAGCATCTTATTATCCAAATCGTCAACATCTAAACTCATATCTTTGGCAAAATTCACTCCTTCGTGCATTCTTAAATAGTGCCGATTCAAAAGATCTCGATGGTGACCCACTGTTGCAATCACCAACCAAATTCAATTATTCAAATAGTGGATTTTTGAAACAAGCCTTTGATTTAACAAGAGAGCCAACGCTAGAATTTACTGTTCCTAAAAACGAAGATAAAATTGTCAAGAATGCTTTTCGTGGTTGCGTGGGACTTAAAAGAATAATCATAAATGAAAATGTGAAAGAAATTGGAGAAGATGCTTTTAGTGAGTGTCCAAATGTCCAACTCGTTTTTAATAATATTTATGATCGTTTACTCTTAATAGATAATTCTATTGATTGGAATAACTTTAATTATATTTATTTGTCTAAATCTGAATACACTACTATTCTTTCACCTCATATCGACCAAGAACTTGAAAAAAGTTGTATTAGGCAAGACTGTGTTTGGGATAATATAAAAAATATAAGAAATAAAAATTATATACGAAACGTTGCTAAAATTTCAGTATGGAAAGAAGAAGGCAAGGTTAAATTTATGCCACCTGAATACACCCTTCTGACTTTCCCTGAAAGCGAAATTGATAAATATTTTGTAAACAACAATAACAGACGTTGGGGAAATCTTGTCAAGACGCTTGCCTTCGATACCCTTCAAGGAACAGAAAAAACTAACTCACTTACCGATCTTATGAAAATTTACTACGCTATTGGTGGTTTCTCAGACAACCAAGGCGAAAGCGAAAAAGCTTATGATTATATTATAAAATATGTCGCAAGGTTGACAGATAATAGACCTGCACCTTATAGTATGGGACAATTCTTTCATTCTAAATTTTCAAAATTAGAATTAAAAGGTCCTTATAATAAAACTTTTGCGCAGTTCTTCATGAAATACTATAAAGACGACTCTGATTTTATGCGTTTTGGTCTTCCGTCTAATGATTATTTTGCTCAGGACTACCTATGCCAAGCCCACAATAACTTCGATAGAATATTAAAACTCTATCCTAATCGTGTGGTAAATGGAAATGAAGAAAGAGCCCTTCTTACACCTAAGTTTGTTGCTGAACATTCTATGATTGTTGAATATGAAAATGTTGAGAATGGAAACGAATTGTTAGCAGAAACAATTGGGAAATATGGTTATAGCCAAAGCAATTTTGAGTATATCCAAGAGATATATGACCAAGCTAAAAATATAAAAAATAAGGTTATCCAATCGGGCAAATCGGATGAAAAATATCCTGTTAAGTTTAGAATACTTGAAAAAGATGATCCTCTTGGATTTGTTATCGGTGACATTACAAACTGCTGTCAGCATATTAATGGGCAAGCCGAATCATGCGTAATAGATGGTTATAAAAATCCAAACGCTGGTTTCCTTGTCTTTGAAGAAAATATTTTAGACGAGAATGGAAAACCAACAGAAGACACACGAATTCTAGCTCAGGCTTATGTTTGGTATGACCCAGAAACTAAAACAATATGTTATGATAATATTGAAATTCCTTCAAAGGTGCTAAGCGAATTAAAAAATAATAATAAACATGTTGGTAGAGCCCTAACCTCCTCTGCACTAATAGAAGCAGTAGAAAGATCAGCTGAGAGCATTATGCTCACTATGAACCAAAATGGCGTGCCAGTCAAAAGAGTTACAACCGGCAAAGGATACAATGACCTAAATAATGATCTTGCACAAAAGTTTAAATTAGAACAAAATCCAATAGCCAAACTTAGAAATTATAGTGGCTACTCAGACGCAAGCTCTGCCCAATTCATAATCAAAACATATGATAATGTAACAAAGGCATATGGAAATGTTATAAAAGAAACAATTTCACAAGCAAAAAGTTCTATAAACAACCTAATTGAAACAATAAACCAAGACAACATTGAAATAGAATAAAAAAAGACCAATTCGGTCTTTTTTATTTTTTAACTTTCATTGATGGCATATTTTCAGATGACTTATCAACAAACTTTATGCCTTTTCCTTTTAAAAGTTCTATAACCTCTGCAATAGTTCCTTTTGTCATTCCCCTAAAATTCAAGATAAAACTTTGGCGTGCATTGATATAAATAAACATAAATTCTTTATATGTAACAAACTTAAAAATATCTCTATAAAATATTTTTTGTGAAGCCACCTCTTGATAATCATTTGATTCTTTTGATGAAGTAGCCTGACTTGTAACAAAAATATAATCTTCACAAAACTCAAAAGTATTGAGATATTTTTTATCGCCGAGTAGTAATTTATTTTGCTTTTTAACACTATCTTTCATTAAAAAAGGTATTAAAACAAATCCTCCTAAAATTCCACAAACTAAAAATATTATTCCATAAGTAAGGTCAATAAAACAAAAACCTGCTCCTACGCCACAAAAAACCAAAGTAAATAATATTGATGTTATTAAAATAGTCTTTTTAAGTGCGTAATTTTGAAAAACTGATATTTCTTCATCATTCATCTTGCTTGTATTTTTAAATAGTACTTCATTTTCTTCCATAATTTCTCCTGTAATATGAAATTTATCTTGCAAAGCTATAAATTTCATTTGATAATACAACTTTTACCTACTTAGCCTTCTTACAATAGAGTTTCCTTACAATAAAATTAATAAATTTTAGTGATAAAGTCCTTACCAATAATGGGACAAATTTATATGCAAATCCAACTGCAACTCTAAGAGGAGGTCTTTTCTTTTTAAGAACTTTTGTCACCACTTTTGCCACACTATCTGGCGTCATACCCTTTTGCTCATCATTTTCAACCTTTGAAATTGAGGCTTTTATGGCTTCTTGCTGGGACTTGTCTGCAACATCATTGTCAATCACTCTGGCAGAAGTAAATCCAGTTTTGACATCTCCTGGTAGAACTGCTGTCACTTTTATACCATAAGGTTTAACTTCATTTGATAACGCTCTTGAAAAGATTTCAACACCTGCCTTAGTAGCACTGTATGTAGCTTGAAAAGGAAGAGGAATTATTCCACCAATCGATGAGATGTTAACAATTTTTCCCTTACTTTCTTTTAAATATTTTATAGCCATTCCACTCAAAACAATATAGGCAGAAAGATTGGTGTCAATTTGCTTGTAAATATTTTCAGGTTTTGTGTACTCTATTGCACCTGCAATACCAAAGCCTGCGTTGTTGATAAAAATATCAATCTTGCCTTCTTTACTATAAATTTCCTCTAAAATTTCCGATATTCTATTAAAGTCATTCACATCTGCTTCAAAAGCTTCTTTAACATTCTCATTTTTTAAAATATTTTTAGAAATATCGTAAACTATTGCACCTTCTCTTTTAAGCCTTTGTGCAATTGCAAAACCAATTCCACTGTTTGCACCTGTCACAACAGCAATCTTTCCCTTCAATTTATTTTTCATCATGCCCTACCTAAATTGCTCTCATACAAACAACAGCAAGCGAACCACTACCTATATGACATGAAACACTCAATGAGAGTGGATCTACACTTACGATTTCCATATCAGGCAATTCTCTTTTGATTTCTTCAACAAAACTTTGAGCTTTTTCTAAACAATTAGTATAAGCTACTGCAAGTTTCATCTCGCCTCGCTTATAAAGATCGATAAATCTCGTTTCGAGGTCATGTTTTACTGCCTCAATCATCTTTTGTCTTGCGACCTTTTCATTCATAACTTTTGCATACTGATCAAGTTTTCCACCTTGGATTTGAAGAACAGGTTTAATTTTAAGTAAAGTTCCAATGGCAGCAGCTGCTGGTGTTATCCTACCACCCTTTTTTAGATATTTTAAAGTACTTACCATAATATAGATACTAGCGTCCATAGAAGTCTTAGTAAGTATTTCGGCAATCTCCTGTCCACTTCTACCTTCATCTACAAGTTTGATTGCATCAAAAACCGATTGCTTTTGAGTAACTGAAATACGTCTATTATTTACAACATGAACTCTTCCTTCATATTGTTCAGCAAAATTTGTTGCAGTTTCGCAAGACATACTAAGCCCACTTGACATAGGGATATGAACAACCTCATCATACTCCTTTAAAAGGTTATCCCAAAGTTCTGTCACCATACCAATCGCTGGTTGCGAAGTTGAAATATTTGCCTCTTCATCAAGGAGTTTTTTATAAAACTCTTCTTGACTTAAATTTATATCTTCAAAGAACTCTTCACCATCAATGGTAAATGGCATAGGCAAAACTCTCAAATTTGAAAAATCTTTTGCCTCTTTTTGTGTAATTCCTGAATTGCTATCTGTAACTATTGCAACTTTCATTTTATCTCTCCTATTTCTTTTAATTTTTTCCTTTGTTTTAAATTTCTAGCCCTTTTAAGTTCTGCTCTATTAGCCTGTCTTACTTTTGCCTTGACCTGCTTTTTAACTTTTTTAATATTAATTGGACAAGCCTTCAATTGTGAATAATCGGCATCAGGCATAGACAATATAAAATTTGACAAATCTGATATAGCATTTTTTCTGAAAACTTTTGTTTTCTCTGCCATCTCATTTAACTTATCTTGATCATCAAGCAAGGTTGAAACATGTTCTTTTAGCTCTTTTTTATTTTTAAAGGACAACGAAACGCCCTTTTCTTCCATATATTTTAAATTATATTTTTCTTGCATAGGTATCTTTGTGGTGACTATCATAGGAAGT
>CARBWQ010000018.1 GCA_948949055.1 uncultured Eubacteriales bacterium
GAAATGTAATTATAATAAGATGCAAATTTGCATCTTTTTTTTGTCAGTACTAAACTTAGAAATTTTATTTTAATAATTGTTGACAAATCAATAAAATTGTTGACAAATCAACGAATATTTGTTAAACTACCTTCGTTATATTATTTAGGGGGCTATAATGAAATCAAGGTATGATGAATTTTCATCTTTAATTCTTGGGATAAATAAGAGTATTCAAAAGATTAAAAATTTTGAAATGAACAATTTCGGACTTAAAGGAAAACAAGTTCAATGTATTTTTCATCTATATAATGATGAGGAGGGAATTTCTGTTACTCAACTTGCAAGTCTTTGTGGTGAGGATAAGGGAGCTATGTCAAGGACAATAAAAGAACTTGAAATGGGAGATTATCTATATATAGAAGAAAGGGGAAAGCAAAAGTATAGAAATCCTATTAAGTTAACTGAGAGAGGAAGAGAACTTGGAAGAATATTAAGTGAGAGGATTGATGAGATATTTTCGCTTGGAAGCAGGGGTGTTGAAGATGAAGAAAGAGAAAAATTTTATCAGCTTTTAAGATTGGTATCAAATAATTTACAAGAAATTTGCAAAAATTATGGAGGAGATAATGGCAATTAAATTAGTGGTAGATTCTGCATGTGATTTTGATCAGAAAGAGGCAGAAAGTAAAGGGGCTCTACTTGTCCCAATGGAGGTTCGATTTGAAGATGATGTTTATTTGGATGGTGTTAATCTTAGCCACAAAGAGTTTTTTGAAAAACTCATTGAAAGCAGTGACCTTCCAAAAACTAGTCAAATAAATGAATTTACTTTTGAACAAGCTTTTGAAAAAGCAGTGAGCGAGGGTGATGAGGTTATTGCAATTACATTGTCATCAAAATTGTCAGGCACTTATAATAGTGCTTTAAAAGCGTCTAAAAATTTTGAAGGCAAGGTTTATGTTATTGATAGTTTGAACGCAAGTCTGGGTGAAAGATGTTTGGTAGAACTAGCAGTTAAATTAATAAGCCAAGGAAATCTGACAGCAAGCGAGATTGTAAGCCAGCTAGAAGAAAAGAAGAAAAAGATTCAGCTTCTTGCAGTGCTTGGAACTTTAAAATATCTTAAAAAAGGTGGACGTATTTCCAGTGTAGTAGCTCTTACTGGTGAGGTTTTTTCTATTAAGCCTGTTATATCTGTTGTAGACGGTGAGGTAAAAATGGTGGGAAAGGCTGTTGGATCTAAAAAGGGAAACAATCTTTTAAATCAGCTTGTGGAAAAATGTGGAGGAATTGATTTCAATATGCCTTATTGTGTCGGCTATTCTGGACTTTCAGATGATGTGCTTCAAAAGTATCTCGAAGATAGTAAATTGCTTTGGGAAGGTAAAACTGATTTTGTGCCTTCTTATATGATTGGTTCTACTATTGGTACTCATATTGGTCCAGGCTCTATTGCTGTATGCTTTTTTATGCCCTAATCTATAACAAATTAAATTGATTTAATAAAATATTAAAAAAAGCAAAAGATAATGAAATTTATTTAAACTTGTTTGACATATCTTATTAAAAAATGCTAAGATTAAATTGTAAAAGGATATTTTGTAAAATATTTTCTTAAAGGAGTTGTTATGAGTAGAAGATTTAAGCTTGCATTGATCTTTATGCTTATCCTAGGTTTGGTTGGCTTTGGTGTTGGTTTCGCTATAAGTTATTTTTCAGGCGATGGAGAAGTCGTAGAGGCTATTAAAAGTGCTTATGTAATTGTGTTTACCATAGTAGGTGCGTTAATTGGTCTTGGTATGGGACTATTTTCACGACGTAAAATCAATTCAGCAAGCAATGTAGGTAAGACTGCCGAAGGAGAAGAAACAGAGGTTAACTTTGATTCAAAATTCATTACACCTGATGAAATGAAAAAGGATGGAGAACTTATCTACTCAACTTGGAAAAATCTTCCTTCACTACGTAAGACTGGTTTTGTATTTAGAATGAAACAGACTGCTGGTGGTTTTGAAGTAAACATGAAACCAGAAACACATGCGCTTGTTCTTGGTACAACAGGTGTAGGTAAAACTCAGCTTCTTGCAAACCCTACTATAAGAATTCTTGCTCACTCAGGTGAAAAGCCAAGTATGGTTATGACCGACCCTAAGGGTGAACTTTATGCCGATAATGCAGCGATTCTTGAAGAAGAGGGTTATAAATGTATTGTCTTAAACCTTAATGACCCATACGCTTCTGCTATGTGGAACCCAATGGAGATTGCTTATAGAACTTATGAAAGAGCAGGCAATCTTGCAAAAGAAGTAAGAAAATATACAGATGTTAAACCAGAAGATGTTGACCATGTAAAATTTGGGTCAGATGTTCTTCATGGTGTGGAATATGGAAATGTATGGTATGGCTTTGAAGGCAAAGCTTTCCCTAATAAAGAAATATTACAACAAGAACTTGAATCTAAGAGAATTCAGCTTGAAGATGAAGCAAAGAGTGATATTAAAAATATCGGTCTTTCTCTTATTCCTGATGATCCAAACAGTAAAGACCCAACTTGGGCTAATGGTTGTCGTGACTTTATTACTGGTATTATGTACGCTATGCTTGAAGACTCTCGCGACCCAAGACTTGGCATGACTATTGACAAGTTCAACTTCTTCAACCTTTATAAAATTTGTATGCGTCGTGACCCAGCAGGTGATAGAGAAAGTGCTCTTAAAACACTTACTACTTATGCTGATGGAAGAGATAAAGTAAGAGGTAACGTTTACCAACTCATGAGTGGTGTCTGCCTCGCAAGTGGTGTTACACAAAGATCCTTCCTTTCTACGCTAAGTTCTTCTATCGGTAAGACTCTTGGTGATGAAGGTATCTTATTCCTTACAAGTGGTACTGACATTGACTTTACTCAAATTCCAGAACAACCAACAGCATTCTTTATCAGAATCCCTGACCACAAAACTGAAAGACACCCACTTGGTGTACTTTGTATCAGTCAGCTCTATAAAGTTCTCGTTGATGTGGCAAACAAAACTATCAACCTTAAAACTGGTAAGGGAGGAAAGCTTAAACGTCCAGTTTACTTTATTCTTGATGAATTCGGTAATATGCCTGCTGTTCCTAACTTTGGTACAATGGTTACAGTATCTCGTTCGAGAAATATTTTCTTTGAAATTATCTTACAGTCATACAAGCAACTTGATATTAAATATGGAGCTGATGAAGCTCAAAATATTCGTGGTAACTTCCAAATGGAAGTGTTCCTAGGATCAGAAGACCCTACGACTATTCAAGCTTTCTCAGAAGCTTGTGGTGAAACAACAGTATTCCACGAAGAAATTTCAAGATCTCGTCAAACAAATCAAAGTGTTTCTCAGGGTGAAAATATTACAACTTCTACTCAAAGAACACGTAAGCCACTTCTTGATAAACAGGAATTACGTCAGCTTGAACGTTGGACTATCGTTGCTAAGATTTTCAGAAAAGCGATTATGAAAGATGTTATGACACCATTCTACCAAACAAAATGTATGGAGAAAAAGGCTAAGCCAGATCCAATCGCACTTTCTAAACAGCTTAATATTGATGATATCTTCTATGATATTGATAGAAGAAATCAAATTGTTATGAAACAAAGAAACGCATTTGATGATTAATAAAAGATCTAAAATAAAAGACTGCTATAAGGATTATAGATTTCAAAATTTGCAAAAAATGAAGGCTTATAAGCCTTCATTTTTTATAATTATTTTTTGTATTAAAAAGAATAAATAAAACTATAAACACTTCAAATAACACCAATGTTGGTATTGAAAAGATCCATAAAATATTTTTTATTTTTGGTGTATAAGATTCATAAAAATCCCAATAGTACGGGATACTCGAATTTGAGTCAGTATAAGTTCTTATTGTTGATGCATATTTTGCTCTCGTTGTCATTGTTGATGATAAATTATACTGGGAGTTTGCTTTAATAATAATTTTTTCTGTTTGAATAGAGTCGTATCCAGAAGCGAGGCCTGGAAACGATACCATAATATCAAAATGGATAACAATTTCTATATCCTTATTCTTTGTATTTTTAAGTGTACCTATTGCCAGAACCCCCTCATTAATTTGAATTAGTTTTATTTCTTTTAAATATGTCACAGATGGGATGTTGTCATCATCAATTTTTGCTATATTATTATTATGTATAAAAAATGAGCTAATCAATAAAGAGAATCCCAACAAGAATGTTGCTACTGATATATACAAATAATGTAATTTTTTCATATTATTAATACTCCTTTTATTTACTATATCATATAAAAATAATAAAATCAATAATTTGGTACTATAGTGTTCTCATGTCTTGGTAATAGTGTTCTCAAATTGCTCGAATAAGAAAGTAAACGCATAAATAAATATTTTATAAAGAAGTGGTTGATAGCAAAGTGTCACGTAACTACTTTTTTCCTTTTATTTTTTTCTCAATTTCTAGTGTAAACGAACACTTTTTGTTGTCAAGGTTAAAGTGGTTGTTGAAAGATTACATGTAAAGCATAATCGTCGAGAACTCTGACAATCATGATACTCGCTTTATTTTGCAATTAAGAGGATGTGAATACAAAAAACTAAGCTGTTTTTTAGCTTAGTTTTTTTGCCTTTTTTCTTGTTTCAAAACTGACTAACTGATGCTTACGGTTTTTATATATTTTAGAGTTAAAGATACTTAAATAAATTATTCTCCTAAAAAGATTACATTGCCACAAAGCACATCATAATATGAAAAGGTTTGCACGGATGTTGAGTTGTCACCAAGTGCAACTGTGAATACGCTTGGATAAACATCTTTTATAGTCCCACTGAGCGTGTCAAACTTTTTTCTACCTCTATTAATGTTCATTTCCACTTCTCTTCCTTTAAGTAAAAGTATTTTTGTTTTTACTTCGTCTATACTCATACCAGCTTTTCTCATTTTCCCTCCTAATTTGAAAAATATCAATTATTGAATAGTTTTTAAAAACTCCTCGCAAATAGCTTTCAAATAATTTTTGACACTTTTTTAAATTCTTAAACATTTTTGTCATATTTACTTTTATTCTATCGTATTATACCTTGTAAAATGTTTGGAGGGTAAAATGGCATTTGAAAGAGAAAATTTTTTTGTTGCGAGAAAATCAGTTCTTAGTAAGGGCGATTTCACTGTTGAGTGTAATGTTTCAGCAGGTGCAAATGTTTCAAAAGTTCTATCTTTATCGGTAGAAGGCTACGTTCAAAGCGTGGAAGCATTAAATGGAGTTATTAATTATTCAGGTGCGGTTGACGCCAAACTTGTAATTATGACAGAAGAAGGAGAGGTAAACACAGTTAACTCTACCTGTCCTTTCTCATCTCGATTCGAGAGTGAAGACATTGAGAATAATCAAGAGGCTTTTGTTAAAGTCAACGTTATTGATTATAATGTTGAAAGTGTTGGTGGCGAAATGGTTAAAGTCGCTGTCGTGCTTGAACAAAATGGTTTTGTTGTGTGCAATAGTGAAGTTGGAACTATTGATTGTCATGACGATGATGTTTGTTATAAAAAAGATGAAATATCTGTTATTAAATATATAGGTTCAGCGAGAGAAGAAATAACCAGTGAAAGTGAAATCAATCTACGTGAAAATATTAAAAAGATTCTTCTCACTGAAAGTCATGCAATTGTAAGAAATGTTGATGCTGGTGCAGGTTTTGCAACTATTAGTGGAGATGTTATTACAAGGGTGCTTTATCTTAGCGAAAATGATAAGTTTGAAAGTGGATATATTAATGACACTTTTAAAGAAGAAATCGAGCTTAATGGCGTAACTCGTGAGAGCTTTGTTGAAGGTGACAGCTTTGTAAGACAAGATGGGGTAGTTACTGAAATTGTCCAAGACGAAAAGGGTGGAAAAATTTTAGTTAAAGTGCCAATTGTGCTTACAATTCGAGCTTTTGAAGAGGGGAAAATTAGTGTAATTAATGATATTTATAGCACTAAAAATGAAATTAATGTTACTACTTCTTCATTTAATATGTCAAGCATTAGTCCTATGGCAGTGGCAGAGGGCAAGATTGAAGGTTCGCTTACTCTTGAAGAAGAAATGCCAAGAGTAGATAAACTTTTGTTTAGTGGTGGAAACAGTATAGCTGTAACAAATAGTTATCTCAAAGATGGTGAGATTGTACTTGAAGGTATCGCAAAAACAACTGCTATTTATTTAAATGATGAATCTTCTTCTCTTCATAGTGTTCAGCTAGATATACCATTTGTAATATCAGATAAGTATAGCGTGGAAGAGGGTGGAACATTATCAGTTAATGCCGTCCTTAATGATGTAGATGTTGTAGTTAAAAAAGGTAGAGAAATCTACTATGACGCCAAAGTTAAAGCTTGTGTAAGCTATTCAAATGAACTTGTTTCAGGTGTTATCTCAGAGGCAACACTTCTTGAAGAGTTTGCAAATAAGGATTATGCAATGGAGATTGTTTTTGCTCCAAGTGGAAAAGAACTTTGGGATGTTGCAAAAGATGCAAGAGTGAAAGAAGAACAAATTATTTCACAAAATCCAGAAGTTGCATTCCCAGTTTCAGAAGATACACCTCTTGTACTATTCTATCAAAGAATTCAATAAAAAAATAAGTAGACCTTTTTAGGTCTATTTTTTTCGACAAAATAAATGAGGTTAATCATTTTTTTTCTTATTCTATATATTTTTTAATGTCAACAATTTAGCTAGGAAGGTGTATATGAAATATTTTTTAGGTGCCATTGCTGTTGTTGGAATTATTTTAATTTTTGTTTTTTGTCCTATGAATGGTATCGGGAATAAGGAAAAACCAGAATATTTAAGAATTCATATTCGTGCCAATTCCAACTCAATGGAAGACCAAACCGTTAAATATAAAGTAAAAGATGGTGTTGTAGACGCGCTAATTCCTCTTTTGGCTGACATAGACTCTTTTGATGAAGCAAAACAAATCATGTCAAAAAACTTTGAACTTATAGAGAAGGTTGCAAATGATATTTTGGCAAGTGAAGGTTTTAGTTATAAATGCAAGGCTCAAATTGATAATGAGTATTTTCCAACTAGGGTTTATGACCAACTAACCTTAGAAGAAGGTTACTATGATGCTCTAATTTTAAGACTTGGCAGTGGCGAAGGTGATAACTGGTGGTGCTTGGTATATCCTGCTTTTTGTTTCACAAATTCGTCAAATTCTGCCAATATAGTATATATTTCGAAAATTTGGGAAAAATTAAAAGTGTATTCTAGGAGGAAATCATGAAGAAAAAACTTTTAATTGTTTTGTCCCTTGTTTTCGTTTTTGCGATTACTGTGGCTGGGATTGGTATGACCAGTACAAGCCTTATTAGTAAAGGCAAGGAAAACTCTGAACAAAACTTGGTGGTTGATGCTCTCACGACTGCCCAAAACAAAACTGTCCAAACTAAATTAAAAAGGTGGGGATATTATACTGGCTCTATTGATGGAATTTATGGAGCTAAAACCAAAGCGGCAGTTAAGAGCTTTCAAAGAAAAAATGGACTTACTGCTGATGGTATTGTAGGACCTAAAACTGCTGCTGCACTTGGTATGACTATAAGTGGTTCATCATCATCTGGAACAAGTCAGTCTTCAAACGACTTGCATCTTCTTGCAAAGTGCGTTCATGCAGAGGCGAGAGGTGAGCCTTATACTGGTCAAGTAGCTGTTGCTGCTGTAATTTTAAATAGGGTGAAGAGTTCTTCTTTCCCAAACACTATTTCTGGTGTCATCTATCAACCTTACGCTTTCACTGCTGTAAATGATGGTCAGATTAATCTATCTCCAAATTCAACAGCTTATAAAGCTGCACAAGATGCGTTAAATGGTTGGGACCCAACTTATGGTTGTTTATATTATTATAATCCAAAAACTGCAACTAGTTCTTGGATTTGGTCAAGACAGACAGTTGTCACAATTGGCAACCACATCTTCGCGTTGTAAAAGGAGCTAGTTATGAGTGAAAATAGAATGAATGGCAAGAGCGAAAGAAGTGCTCTTGCAAGTGAAAAAAATAAAAGTAAAAAGAAAAATGGAGCTATCATAGGTCTTTCAATCGCAACAGGAGTGCTTGCTCTTTCTACAATAGGTCTAGGAATTGGAGTAGGCATTACACAAAATTCAGCGATGAACTACAAGAATGATCTTGAAAATGTGTATAACAATAATTTTTACAATCTTCTTGACAGTGTAAATAATCTAGATAATAAGATTTCAAAGACACTATCATCTGAAAGTGGCTCAACTTATCAAAGAAAAATGCTTCTTGAAGCTTCAAGAAATGCAAGTGAAGCAGAAATTTCAGTTTCTCAACTTCCTCTTTCTCATTCCGAAGTTCAAGATACAATAAAACTTATAAATCAAATATCTGGCTACACTTCCACTCTTGCTGAGAAGATGGTCGGTGGTCAAAGTTTGTCCCAAGAAGAGGTAGAAACTCTTGAAAAAATTCAAAGAAGTATTGTTGACTTAAAAGCGCAACTAAGTGATTTTGAAAAGAAACTTAATAGAGGTTATTCTATTATAGATAGTAGTAAAGATGTGAGTGAGGATATAAACTCATTTACACGTTCTCTTACAAATCTAAAAAACAATGATGTAGAATATCCTACAATGATTTATGATGGTCCATTCTCTGATTCGGTCGTCAATAGCAAGGTTAAAGGCCTTACTGGGCAAGCTGTATCAAAATCGCAAGCTGGCGAAAATATTAAGAAATATTTTAAAACTTCTGCTGACATAGAGTATGAAGGAGAAACAAAAGGTAGATTTGAAACTTATAATTTTAGAGTTACAAATGCTGACAATGAAAGATTATATGTTCAAGTCACTAAAATTGGTGGACATATTTTGACAATTAGTGGTGCTGGAAGAGATGGCGAAAACAATATTGATATGGAAGGCGCGAAGGATATTGCAATCAAGTTCGCTTCTGATAATGGAATTGAAAATGGCGAAGTTGTTTGGAGTGATAGTATAGAAAATGATGTTTATCTCAATATCGCTCCTAAGCAAGGTGGAATTATTCTCTATCCAGATCTTGTAAAAGTCAAAGTCAACATGACAAGTGGAACAATAGTAGGTTATGATGCGACTACATATTTTACAAACCATATAGACAGATCACTTTCTAAGGGAAGTTTATCCTTATCTGATGCAAAGGGAAAAGTTCCATCAAACTTTGAGATTGTTCAAAGTAGGCTTGTGTTATCTCCACTTGATTATAATAGAGAAGTTGTTTGTGTTGAAGTTGAAGCAGACAATGACAATAGCACATATTATTTCTATTTCAATGCTTCCAACGGAAACTTGGAAAATGTCTTAAAGGTTATTGAAACAGATAATGGAAATCTGTTAATGTAATAAAAATAAGATAAAATATTTAGAAAAAATTTAAAAACCTTTTTAGAAAAACCTAAGAAGGTTTTTTGTTGCTTTTTTTTAGACGATGTGCTAATATTTTTATGGAGAAAAATTTGTTCGCTGAAATTATAATTGACCAAGATGCAAAAGCTCTGGATAGGGTTTTTGAATATATTATTCCAGACGATATGGATTTAAGTGTAGGCATGCGTGTCTACATTCCTTTTGGCAGTCGTATTTTGCAAGGCTATGTGATTAAGATTAAAGAAGATTGCCAGTATGATAGAACAAAATTAAAGGAAATTAAGGCAAAAATTGAAGATTTTTCGGCAATTAAGCCAGAAATGCTTAAATTAATGGAATTTATGGCTGAAAAGAATCATCTGAAATTGGCATCTATTTTAAGACTTTTCTTGCCAGCTGAAATGAGAGAAGGTCGGGTTAAAGAACTTTTTAAGACCTATTATTCTCTTGAAGAAAATGTGGATTTTTTGTTGCCTAAGTCTGCAAAAAAACAAACTGAAATTTTAGAATTATTAAAGTCAGGCAAAAAGTCAGCATGTGAACTTGGTGAAAAGTTTGGTTATTCTTCACTTAAAGCTCTTCTTAATAAAGGCTATATA
>CARBWQ010000019.1 GCA_948949055.1 uncultured Eubacteriales bacterium
AGGTTGTTTTAGTTCTAAGAATTCAACCAAAGTCGACAGATCGGGAGCATATTTCGCACGTTATGTTGCTAAAAATATTGTTGCACATAATCTTGCTGATAAATGCGAAATACAATTGGGTTTTGCAATAGGTCTACCTAAACCTGTTTCAATAAACATTGACTGCTTTGGCACAAATAAAGTTGATACTGAGAAAATAGAAAAATATGTGGAAGAGAACTTTAATTTTTCTATCGATAATTTTATAAATGAACTTGGGTTAAATAATCCAATATTTAAACAAACAGCATCTTTTGGTCACTTTGGAAGAGAAGAATTTCCATGGGAGAAAATCAAAAATTAATGAAAATTTAATGAAAAACGCAAAAATAACCACCTTTTTTGCGTTTTTTTATGATTTTTGATTAAATTTATATAAATTTTTAACTATTAAAATTATTTTATTATTGCCATAAATTTATTATAATGAAAAGTATTTAATTAAATTTGACAAATTTTTCATATTTATTTACAATATTTTAGAGGTTGTTATGCTGGACTATGAAAATAAATATTTAGGAAAAGTTATTGCTGGTATTGATGAGGCAGGCAGAGGCCCTTTGGCTGGACCGGTAGTATGTGCCTGTGTAATCATGCCACTGGACAAAGAAAATATAATTGAAGGTATAAATGATAGCAAGAAATTATCTGCAAAAAAAAGGGAACTCTTATACGACAAAATTTTGGAAAGGGCAATAAGTTATAAGATAGTGGAAATTGATCATAAAACTATCGATGAAATTAATATATTGCAGGCGACTAGGAAGGGAATGAAAGAAGCACTGGAAGGGCTTTCAGTTACACCTGACATTGCTTTAATCGATGCAGTGAAAATAGACAGTGAAATTCCACAAGACAATATAATTAAGGGCGACGCTCTATCGTATAATATTGCCTCTGCATCTATCCTAGCCAAAGTATATAGAGATAGACTTATGACTGAGTATGATAAAATATATCCTGGTTATGGACTCGCGAAAAACAAAGGATATGGGACAAAGGAACATATCAAAGCATTAAAAGAACAAGGCAAATGTGACATCCACCGAAATACATTTATCAAGAATTTTATTTAATAAAGATGCTTAATTGCGTCTTTTTTTTAACATGTCAAGACAATTTGTCACCAAAATTAAAAAATTGTTTATATTGTATAATGGGGAGAGTACATAGGAGAAAATGTGAGTAACGTAGTTATTGCTTTAATTGGCATCTCTTTTATGTTTTTGATGTCAGTATTAGGTGGAAGTATTGTATTTTTGTTTAGAAAGGATTTGAGTGGCAGGACTAATTGTATTTTTCTTGGGTTTGCTGCTGGAATTATGATAGCTTCTTCTATTTGGTCTTTAATTTTACCAAGTATCGACCAGTCGTCATCATTAGGTAAATTTGACTTTCTTCCAGCATGCGTTGGAATGGTGCTAGGAGCTTTGTTTCTAGTTTTGATGGATAAAATTGCTCCTAAATTAATTAATCGCAAATCTAAACCAGAATTTAAAGGGATGTCAAATACATCTAAGTTGTTTTTAGCAGTCACTCTTCATAATATCCCAGAAGGGCTTGCAGGTGGTATTGCACTTGGCAATGCTTTCTTAACGGGTGGTCCTGCTGTTACAGCTGCGCTTTGGTTTGTAATTGGAATAGGTATCCAAAATTTCCCAGAGAGTAGTGCGATCAGTTTACCATTGAAAGATAAACTAAAAAGCAATAAAAAAGCTTTTTTATATAGTGTTTTAAGTGGAGCTGTCGAGCCGGTTATGGCAGTAATAGGTATATTTATATCAACAGTATCGACTGCTCTAATGCCATGGCTACTCGCTTTTGCAGGTGGATCAATGTTGTTTGTAGTAGCACAAGAAATGATTCCAGAAGCTAAAAATTCACACAATTCTAATTTGGCAGGCTGGTGCTTTATTTTAGGATTTGTTCTAATGATGGTACTTGATATAGCTTTTGGTTGATTTTATGTATAAATAAATTTATTTTATAGATACTAATAATGCACTCAACTTTTTAAAAAATCATAGAACAAAATATGAGGTTTTAATGTGGTATAATTATCATGCACAAGTAAAGAAATTGATTTTAGAGGGTAGGCTAATTGGCTATGAATTTGTCGATGATTATAATGGAATAAAACCTGCTCTCGTACTTTATTTTGATGGCCATTCTCCCATGCCAATAAGGGATTATATGTGGGAAAGATATTTGCCTTATCTTGTAACAATAGAAGAAGGAAATTGATTTTAATTAACTTAAAGTAAAAATTTAAAAAAATTAACATATATCTTGTAAATATAATAATTAAATAGTTTATTACTAAATTAATGAAAATTAAAAAATTATTTGACAAATTTTTTACAGATAAGTAGAATATAAAAAGAGGAGGAAATTATGGCAGAATCAAAAAAGACAAAAAACTCATCATCTTCTCAATCTTCAAAATCTTCTTCAAAAGGCAGTTTTTGGAGCTTGAACAAGATTTCTTTTTGGACAATTGTTGCTGTAACAGTCTTGTATGCTGTATCACTTGTTTTGTCAGCTGTTGGCGTAAATCTTAAAGTTATTGGTGCATTACAAGGTGTAGCTACTGCAATTATGATAATCATTGTGTCTATACTTGCTTGGCGTTTTGTTAGATCAAAGCCTTTTGTATGGAAAGTATTATATATAATTTGCTTATTGATTGTTATTGCTGGTATTGTTGTTCCACTTGTAATATAATAAAATAAACATATGGCAAAATAAAGGGTGCTTATTTAAGCATCCTTTTTAATGACAAAACTAAGGAAGATAATTTAAAAAGTACTTGAAAAATTAGTTAAAATATGTTATATTATATATTAGATTAATTATAGGAGATGCAAAATGGAAGAGAATAAAAATCACAAATCACTTTCTACCAACAGAATAATATTGCCTGTGTTATTTATTTTTTGTTCTATTATTTTAGAAATTGCCAACTTTCTTTATCTAGGATTAAGAAATTCTAATGGAAATGTTATGGCTCTTCCTACATACTTTCTGTTTGATTTCGCTATCATTTTGATGCTTGCTGCTTTTATCTATCTTTTGCAAAATAAGTATGCAGTTTTAGTTGCATTTTGTGTAATTCTTGCCATTCAAGCTGGTGTTGGAATAGTTAATGCTACGTTATACAATCTCTTTGGAGAAGTGCTTTCTGTCAATCTTATGAAACTTGGCACTGAGGCTGCTGCGGCTTTTTCATTTGACTTAATTGATTGGGGTGGCGTATTTTTAAATCTCTGTCTTTATGTTGTGATGTTAATTGGTGCAATTTTACTTGTAATATTTAATAAAAAGAAGTATTTAATCAAATATTTTGCTGCACCAATAATTGCTATTGCTATGTTTATTTTTGTTGAGTCATTAGGTACATGTTTATACGAAGTGCAAATATACTCATTAAGTACTGCCACTGCTCAACAAAACGAAATTGAGTCAAGTGATGTTTACTTATGGGAAAATTTCCACTTTAAAATGGATGCTTATAAAAAATTTGGATTTTATGGTTTCTACTCAAAAGAAATATTTAATGTAGTTGACAAGGGCTATATTCAAGACGATGAAAAGATGGATTATGTAAAATACATTGACGATGGTTATGTAAAGGGTGATCCAACTGCACCTCTCTATGGAGATAACTTGATAGTAATTCTCATGGAAAGTGATGATATCTTTGCTATTGACCCAATATATACTCCAACACTTTATAGAATGTATAATGGTTGGAATAGTATCGCGTTGAAAAACTTCAAGGCAAAAAATAGAACAAATAATAGTGAAGGAATTACTCTTCTTGGAAGCATGCCAAAAAATTGTTCAATTAAAGACGCCTATACTAATGGCTATACATTTGATTATTCTCTTCCACATTTATTCAAGCGTGGTGGAGATGAAAATGTCGTTACAACTTATATTCACCAAAATGTAGAAACATTTTATGATAGAAATTATACTCATGGAATTGATGGCATAGGCTTTGATGAATTATTCACCTATGAAGATTATACTGGTGACCAAGTAATGTATAGTTGGGGAGATTGGGTTCAAGATTATGAATTCACTTCAAATGCAATCGACAAATTGTTGCCAACTGATAAGAGGTTCTTGACATTCTTCTCAACAATGTCAACTCACGGTCCTTATACTTTTGAAAGAAAGAATTTTAAAAATGAATATGAAATTTATGATGCGAATTTAGAAGAATATAAGATTTGGCTTGAAGAAGCAGGAATGGTTTATCCTAGTGATGAATATAACCAAAAACTTTTAAGGAATTTTAAAATAGGTACTATCGACCTTGAAAATACCATTGTTAATTTTATTTCAGAACTTGAAAAGAGAGGTCTTTCTGATAATACTTCAATTTTACTATTTGCAGATCATAACGCTTATTATCACGACTTATGTTATACTATGAAAGGATTTAAAAAATCAGATATTTCTCATCCAGAAGCAAATCATATTCCAGCTATGATTTATAGTCCAAAGTTTGCCGGCGAAGAGGGTATTATCATTGAAGATTTCTGTAATACTTACGATCTTCTTCCTACAATTTGTGACTTGTATGGGCTTGAATCAAACAAAAATCTTTTCTCAGGTTATTCAGTACTTTCTGATGATATTATAAATTCCTTCTTCTCATCTCACCTTAGTGGAATGTTTAAGGATAATATTTACAGCTTAAACATATCTGATACCTATATTAGAGGTGATAATGTAACAGAGGAAGATATAATAAGATTTAAAGAAAACGCTATTGAGTTCTATAACAAGCAAGCCATTAGAGAAATTATTTATAATAATGGTATAAATGGAACTAAGATTTAATAAAATAATAACTAAAAATTGTATTTGAGAATATATCTTAATATGTTCTCAAATATTTTTTTAAATAAATCAAACTTAATTCAAAATTGTCATAAGCTTAAAGAAACAGCTGGTGGAAAGCTTTGTGTTATGGTTAAAGCAAATGCCTATGGTCATGGTGATAAACAGATAGTGAAGATGCTAGAAGATGAGGTTGATTTTTTTGGTGTTTCTAATCAAATGGAAGCTGAAAGATTAAGACCTTTGACAAAAGCTCATTTAGTAGTATTTGGAGCATGTGAAGACTATAAAAGTTGTATTGAAAATGATATTTCCTTTATTCTTCTTTCATATCATCATGCAAAAAAGATCGTAGCTCTTTCAAAGAAAACTAATAAAAATCCTCGACTTCATCTTTGTATAAATACCGGCATGAATAGATACGGCATAAAAGATACAAAGGAATTTATCAAAATAATTGAGTTGTTATCTTTGCATAACTTGCAATTAGAAGGCGTTTATACCCATTTTTCTTCCCTTACAACTGATTTGAGTTATACTTTAAGACAGGAGAAGCTTTTCAATGACTTTTTGTCTTTATTGCCAAAGAACTGGAATACTATTAAGCATGTAGGTGGAGGAGGAACTATTTTCTCTGATATAAAAGCCGATATGTACAGAGTGGGCTTGGAAGTGTATGGATATGGTAAGGATTGCGTCAAACCTGTATTGTCTGTCCAAAGTCAAATTGTTGATATTCAAAAGGTGGCACAGGGTGAACACGTAGGCTATTTATGTGGATTTACAGCAGAGAAGGACATGATAGTTGCTACTATTCCACTAGGTTATGGGGATGGTCTGCCTAGAAAACTTTCAAATCATTTAGAAGTGCTAGTCAATGGCAAAAAAGCAAAAAGTACTGGCAATATCTGTATGGACGCTTTTATGGTTGATGTGACAAATATCAAATGCAAGATTGGTGATAAAATTACGATATTTGATAATGTAAGTGAGCTTGCAACCATTGTAGGAACAACCGAGTATGAGATTTTAACCAATCTTTCAAAGTTTAGAGGTGACCGAGTAATAACTTAATAGCTATCTGAATACATTTTAATAAGTAAATTATTAAATTGGAAAATTAACTATTTACAATTTAATCAATTCATGATATAATAAAACTATGATTAAGAAAGATAGAGAAGACCTAAAAGCTAAAAAAAAGCATGATAGGAAAATGAAAAGATTGTGGGCTCGTGATCCAGTTAAAGCACAGTATCTTGAAAAAGCTGACGAAATGGAATTTAATGAAAATATAGATGACAATTATACAAATGAAATTATAGATAAGTATAAAAAAGGTTATCAAAAAAATCATTGGTTTTCAGTTTCAGGTATTATTTCAATTGTATTGGGTATAGCTTGTTTAGTTGGCGTTGTAGTTATGGGTTGTATTCTCTTGGTTTCAAGTGTTAGTTTCAGTAAGTTTTCAATTTATTTTGATTTAGATGTTGAAGAGAAAAAACGTTTGCTTATTTTTGTATTTGCATTGCTACCTATTTTAGGTGCTTTAAATATATTTGTTGGACTTAAAGTTGGCTCCTTTGCAAACTACACGAGAGAAGCCCTTATGAGCAAAACTTCCTTTATTATGATGGTGAGCTTTTTTCAGTGTATTATTGGTGGTACTTTTATCTGCTTGCTTACTATTATAGGCTATTTTGTAGGCAGAGGAATTGATTATGGTGCGATTTATTATAATCGTATAGACGGATATAATAGCAAAGATATAAACTGGGCTGAAAGGAATAGCATGAAGGAATTAGAGGCTATTAAAAAAGATATTTTCAATGATAAAAATAAATATTAAGAAATTTAAAAAATTCCTTGAAAAAGGAATTTTTTAATGGTATAATCTGTATATATTTACATAAAGGAGAAATAAAATGTGTTTTTTTGGAAGAAAAAAGAAAAAAGCAAAAGAGGCTGAACAAAAAAGAATAGCCGAAGAAAAGGCTATTGAAGAGGCAAAACAAAAAAAGTTGGAAGAAGAGGAGAAGGCAAAAAAAGAAAGCAAAGCTAAATCTAAGCCAGCTGAGAAAAAAGTTCAAAATAAAGAAAAAGCTGAACCTAAAAAGACTGTGAAAAAGGAAACTAAAACAGAGGAAGTTGTAGAAGTTAAACAAGAACCAAAACAAGAAGATATCGAAGAGGTTAATGTAGAAGTTCAAGAAAAAACTAGAAAGGCTGTTTATAGAGTTATATTTGACAAAGAAGACAGACTTTGGAAGATAAAAAAAGATGGAGCTAAAAGAGTTATTGATAGCAAAGTTACAAAAGAAGAGGCGCTTGCAAGAGTGCAAGAACTCTCAGAATCTCATGATTTTAAGTTTGTAGTTTACAAAAAAGATGGAAAGTTCCAAAAGAAAGCAAACCTTAATTTGAAAAGTACAGATAAGGGAGAAAATTAATGAAAACTCAGCTTGTTAATTTAAAGGGTGGAGCTAAACTTTTATTTAATAGACAATCTGAAATTAATGGAATCAATGTTGAATTTATCTTTAAAGCTGGATCTCTTAATGATCCAATGGGCAAACTAGGTGTTGCCCATTTTTGCGAACATGCTCTTTGTAGTTTTTCAAACGCAAAAATGACAAAAAAAGAAAGAGATAGCTATGCAAGAAAGTTTCAATATAGAAATGCCTACACATCAAGCTTTAACATGGGATTTGTTGTTAAGACAGTAGATGAAGACTTTGAAGATGCAATTGATTATGTAACTGAATCATTTAAAACCATTAAGTTTTCGCAAGAAGATTTTGAAGAAGAGAAGAAAATTATCACTGATGAAATCAAAATGCAACTGCAAATAAACAATAGGATTTTGCCATATATTTCATATACAAAGGTAATTGATGACCCTGCTTTTAATAATTTAGTAACCTCGCCAGCTGGAAATCTTGAAACTTTTTCAAAGATAACAATGGAAGATTTAAAAGAATATATAAAGAAATATATTTCTTTAAATAACCTCATAATTACAGTTTGTGGAAACATAAAAAAATCAAAAGCAATCTCTATAATTAAAAAATATGTAGAAGATAGATTAAGTGTTTCAGAGCATGTCGGTTTTCAAAAGAGAGAGGTTGATTTCACACCTGCAAATGTTCATTTTGCAAAAGCTATTGAAAAAGGAAAGGCAACTATTGAAGTTTCTTATGACTTAAAGAAAATTCCTTTCAGTTATGAAATTTCTAATGAAAAGGTGGTTTCAACTATTCTTCAATCGGTTTTGAGCGAAAAAACTTTTGAGTTTTTTAGAACAGAAAATAATCTTTGCTATGGTTGCAGACATTATCTTGGTGTAGAATTTGGTCATCTATTAGATGAGGTTACAGTAAACTGTCAGGAAGAAAATATCGGAAAAGTTATAGAGAAATTTGGCGAATTTATTTCAACTTTTGATGGTGAACTTTCAAGAGAATTATTTGATAAGCATAAGAAAAAGGTGGTTGATGGACATAATTTTGATATGGCTGGAATTGCTTTAATTGCAAGTGGAATGTATTCAGCTTATTATAATTATAATTCGCTCTATAACGATAAGTACAATAATGATTGGCATAAGAAACTTATGGGAGTGACTTATGAAGAAGCAAACGAAATGTATAAAATGTTATTCAAAACTAAACCACATATAATTTTGGTTGCAAGTGAAAAATATCAAAAATTTAGTTATGATGAAATTGTAACTACAAAGCAAGAGCTAGAATTGAAAGCAAATTAAAAAAATATCTTGAAATTTTCAAGATATTTTTTGTTTTTATAATTCTTTGTCAATAGAATTTTCTTTATTAATATTAAATTCTTTCATCTTTTCTTCGATTTTATTTATTATTATCTTTGAAATCTCTTCTGGCGAAAGAGATGCGTCTATAATACAAAATCTATCACTTTCTTTTTGTGCGATGTAATCGTATCCTTTCGCTACTGCATTATGAAATTCTAAACCTTCGCTTTCAATACGATCGAGTGGCTCTAAACCTTCCTTTCGTTTAAAGGCTTCGGCTGGTGAAAGTTTTAGGTAGAAAGTTAAATCAGGTCTAAGGTCACCGATTACAAGTTTAGTTAGTTTTAATATGTCAGACTTTGACATGACTTTTCTTGCTTCACCTTGATATGCAATAGTAGAATCATAAAATCTATCAGCAATTACTATATTGCCTTTATTTAAAGCTGGTTTAATTTTAGTATTTGCGATTTGGCATCTTGCAGCACAATATAACAATAGTTCTGTCATAGGCAGTGGTGCTTCGCCATTATAATGAAGAAGTAACTTTCTTATCTCTTCGGCAAGGGGAGTCCCACCTGGCTCTCTTAAAAACATAAATTGATCATCATTAAAATTGTCAGAAAAATATTTTTTTAGCATTCTGACTTGTGTGGTCTTTCCACAAGCTTCGCCACCTTCAATTGAAATAAATAAACCTTTTTTCATAAGTTAGTCCTTTTAGTTATTCGTCGTCCTCGCAGTGACAATGTCCACCACAATGACATTCATGTCCTTCTTCACCACAATGGCAGTCATCGCCACAGTCACAATCATCGTCACAGTCACAATCATCATCTTCGCAATGACAGTGATGTTCTTCGCCACATCTGCAAGCTTCATCAAATATATCTACAAACTCAATATATTCGTCAAGATTGTGTGATTTATAGATGTTTTCTGGCATTTGGTCGGTAGTTGTATAGCCAGGTTCAGCACATAACACTTCAACAATTCTATTAATTACTGATGCACATGTTAGTTCAGCTGTTGCAGGTCTTTCAATAACAACCCTAGTAGAAGGTTCTCCCTCAATAGTCCAGTCATTGCAATCAAATTCGTCAGCTCTATAAACTTTGCCGATACATTCTGATATAATAGTAGTACCTTCCTCAGTTTCAGTTGTAACAATAGCACTCATACCAGTGCAATCGCCTTTTTTGATAGTTATGTCGAGTGTAGAACTATAAATATCCTCTGTTGCAATTTGAGGAGTAGTCTTTTGAGTTTGTCTTGTTACATGAAGTCCGAGTTTAGAACAAAGCCAACCATTTACATTCCACATATAACTTGGGGCATAGTTTCCTTCATCA
>CARBWQ010000020.1 GCA_948949055.1 uncultured Eubacteriales bacterium
CTTCTGCCGAGGTTATGGCTAGGGTGGTTTCGCTATTCAAATCATTACAGGGCAACCGTGATGATGTAAACAAGGCTATAAAGGAACTGTCTATGTATGACTATTACAACATTTATGACGGTTCAATTATTGCTTATAGAAAGGTAAACGAAAATGCTGCTATACACTTTGATCAATTAAATGGCTATTTCCTTGACACAAACAGTGTTCTTAGTAGAGCATTAAACCTTCTTAATCTTACGGTTATAAATAATGGATAAAATTGAAAATTTATATTTTGTAAAGATGCTATTAAATTTAGCATCTTTTTTTAATATAACTATGAAAAAAATTGTAATTATAATTTAATTTAAAAGCTCTCTTTTTATAAATTTGTTTTGAAAATTTTTATTTTTGTGTTATAAATATATAGCAAAAAAGGAGATGTTATGAATTACAATGATATTGCAAACCTTATATTCCCAGATGTGACAATGTCGCCTGAGGAGGTTATTGCAAAATATCCGAAAAGAAATTTAAAGGAAGGTCAAATGGTTACTAGATTTGCACCAAGCCCAACTGGTCTTGTGCATATTGGAAACTTTTTTCAGGCTTTTATTAGTTATAACATTGCTAAAAATACCGACGGAATTTTATTTTTAAGAATAGAGGATACAGATCGCAAACGTGAAAAAATCGAGGCTAAACAAGTTTTGTATGACGTATTGAAACGCTTTGAAATGTCTTTCGATGAATATCAAACATTAGATGGAAAGGACATAGGAGATTATGGTCCATATGTTCAAAGTCAAAGGAATGATATCTATAAGGTATTTGCAAAGAAGCTTGTAAGCGAAGGTAAGGCTTTCCCATGTTTCTGCAAAAAAACAGAAGGTAAAGAAGATGTTTTAAAACAACGTGAAACCAAGTTTGTAGAAAATGATGAAAGAGAATATGATCCATGTCGTGATTTAAGCTATGAGGAGATAAAGGCTCATATTGACAATGGAGATAGTTTTGCGATAAGACTAAAAACAAAAAATAAAGGTGATGAGAGAATTGTATTCAATGACCTTATTAAAGGTGATATTGAAGCAAAAGCCAACGCAAAAGACTTTGTTATCTTAAAAAGTGATGGAACTCCTCCCTATCCTTTTGCACATGCAATTGATGATACTCTAATGGGTACAAACATTGTAGTGCGTGGCGAAGAATATATTGCTTCAACCCCAGCCCATGTCGAACTATTTGAGGCGCTTGGCTTTAAGCAGATTCAATATTGCCATAACCCACTGATATATAAACTTAACGACCTTGGAAACAGACGTAAAATTTCAAAGAGATATGACCCAGAGTCAAATATGATGTTCTTCTGCGAAAATGGTTATCCAAATGAAGCAGTCTATGAATATCTTTTGAATATGATAAATTCTGGCTTTGAAATTTGGAGAAAAAACAATCCAGAAAAAAGCTGGAAAGAATTTAAGTTCAAGCCAAGCGATATCACAACAGTTGCTCCAATATTTGACCTTGTTAAACTTAATGATATTTCAAAAAACGTTATTTCACTTTTAAGTGGCGAAAAACTTTATGAAAATTGGCTGAATTGGGCAAGAGAATATGATAAAGATTTATCTAAAATTCTTGAAGAGAATAGAGAAAAATTTGTTAAAGTTTGCCAAATGGATAGAGATGGCAGACCTAAGCCAAGAAAAGATATCTTTAATTATCAGATGATGAAAGATAAGTTTAACTATTTCTTCTCTGCTCCAATATCTTTCAATATTGCTGATGAAGACAAAGAAAAGGCAAATGAACTATTAAGTGCTTATAGAGAAAACTTTAAAATGCCTTCTTCAAATGAAGAATGGTTTAATGAAGTTAAAGAACTTGCTGGCAAGCTTGGCTATGCAACTGATAATAAACTTTATAAAGAAAATCCAAATGAGTTTAAGGGTAATGTTGCAAAAGCGTGTGAGTTTATTAGACTTGCAATTACCGGCGAAAAGGATTCTCCAACTCTCTTCACAATTATGGAAATATTAGGTGAAGATGAAGTTAAAGCGAGATTGAATGTTAAATTTTAGAAATAAACAATCCTGAAAGAAAAAAAATTTTGAAACTAGAAAAAAGAACCTAATTAATTAACCAAGGTTCTTTTTTTGCTGTCATTTTAGTTTGTTTTTTTTGTATTTACATTTTAAAAAGCATATGCTATAATAAACATGAAATAGAAATTTAGAAAAATAGCGATAAGAATTTAAAATGTTTTTACTAGAAAGGGGATCGGGTGGATAGAATAGTCAAAGACTGGACAAAAGATTTGGTGCCAAGGGTTTCGCAGGTGATAAATGGTCATAATGTCACCGATCTTATTTCGTTGAAACCAATAGAAGAAGCAAAAAATGAAGAGGAAATGTATTTAAGAAAATCTAATACAGATTTTGTTTTGATGAACGATGGCTTAAATGGAGGTTGGTACTCTGCTAATGGAAAAAGTGTTGGTGCATATTTTCTATTAAATCCAGATATTAACAAATAAGAGTCTATTTATGTAGTAAGTTCTTCTATTCGAAGGACTGATTATAAAAACTGTGAAGGCGTTTGTCCTCGTCTATCGTTGAAATATGAGGGTATTAAAGCAAATTTAAAAGAATTAAAAGAAAGTGGCGTAGTAAACAAAAGGATTTACAAATACGACACAGACGAGGAATTTACTTTTGACACTATTTCTCTTGGTGAATATCCACAAAGAAAGGTTGATAGTAGTTTAGAAGAAAAACTTGAAGACCTTTATAATGGAGGCGAGCTTAAAGAGGGGCTAAAATGCACTGGCCGTTTATATTCTGTAAACGGCAGTAAAGCAAACGATAAAATCTTATTACGACATCTCGCTGAGTTTGAGTATAATGGCGAGCGTTATGTCCGATTAAGATTAAATATGGTATGGGACTTTTACAAATATGGAGATGGCAAAAATGTTGGATGGCTGAAAGTAGAGCCTATTGAGTTTAGAATATTAAATTTCGATGATATTGAAAAAGGTCAGAGTGACATACTTGAACTTGAAGCAATGGAATCATTATTTAACAATTTTCAATACTATCAAATGATAAATTCTTATAACAAAGATGCCGATTTTGTTTGGCAAAATTCACCAATAAGAGCATTTTTAAATAGTTCAAGCACAAATGAACTAGATGGAGATAAGCTTTTAACAGCTGACCTTCAATATGACTTTACTCAAACTGGTTTTTTAAATCAAGCTTTAAATATGACAAGACAGGCAAGCCGTGTTTATACTATTCCACAAACAGAAACTGAAATATGTAGCTATGCTTTTGATGGCTGTGTGGGGCTAGAAAAGATTATTATACCTTCTAATGTGAAACTTATTGGAGAGGGAGCTTTCAATGATATCAAAAATTCTCAAATAATTTTTAGAGATCATGAAGAGGAAGTATTTTTATCGCCAATGACTTTTCGTTACATTGGAATGGAATACATTTATCTACCTAAGACTAATAGTGACGTCATTTTATCGCCTTATTTAGACCAATCGTTAGAAAAAGATTGTTTAAGATTGGATTTTAAAAAATAATGAATTCTCATGGATGAGATTTTTAAATAAGAATTATAGACAAAACTTTTTAAAACTAACTCAGCTAAAAGAAGAAGGCAAAATCGGATTTATGCCACCAAGGTTTACTTTAATTACATTTCCTTCAAGTCAAATTGAAAACTATGTTGTAAACAAAAACTACAAAAGATGGGGCAATTTTATTAAACAGCTTGGAATATATAAGCTTCAAGAAGGTGATGAAAAAACACTTACACTGACAGATCTTATGAAAATATATTATGCTGTTGGAGGTTTTTCTGAAAATCAAGGCGAAAGCGAAAAGGCCTATGAATATCTACTAAATTGTTTTAAATCTCGTCTTGAAACACTGGCGACCAAAGAGGGTTATCATGGAGATGGTTTACCATATTTACTTGACGAAGTGCATGAAGATTTTAATGGACTTGTATTAAATGGTGAATATAACAAGACTTTTGCTAAGTTTTTTATGAGATACTAGAAAAATAATAGAGAGTTTATGTGCTTTAAGCCAAGATCTGATTTTTATAGGACTAAACCAATTGATTATCTTTGCGCTACCCATAAAAATTTTGATGAAATAACCAAATATTATCCAAATAGAGTAGAAAATGGAAATGAAAGAAGATCTCTTTTAACTCCCGAATTGATTGCAAGTTATCTTCAAAGAAAGAAATACGAAAATGTTAAAAATGGAAACGAGAAACTTGCTAAACATAGAAATTATCGAGGTTATAGTGATGCTGAATCAGGACAATATATTCTTAAAACTTATGGTGACGTTACTCAGGCTTATGCCAACGTTGTCATAAGTGCAATCAATAAAGCCAAAGATGACTTGGAGAATACTTCTATATCAAACGAAGAAATATCGCCAGAAATATAAAAGATCGCTAAAATTTTTTGCGATTTTTTTGTGTTTTTAATAGTTTTTTCAATAATTTTAGTCAAATTTATATAAATGTTTTGAAAGATTTACCTTTTTGTCGCAAAATGTAACACCTTCATTTGCCAATAATTCATATTGTTTAAATTCGCCTCCAAAAGCGAAAGCAGGAGATAAACTTCCGTCTGCAAAGACCACGCGATGACAGGGAATATTCTTTGGATCAGGATTTTTATGTAATGCCCAGCCAACTTGCCTTGCACATCTTGGGTGGCCTATATATTGTGCAATAGTTCCATAGGTTGCAACCTTGCCTTTCGGTATAAGTGATACTGCATGATAAATTTTTTGATATAACATTTCACACCTTCTTTTTGATAATAATAGATTTTTAATGTATTATTATAGAAATTTGACACCTTCTTTTTTAATAATGCTGTTTTTTAATATTGAAAAATAAAAATTTTATCCTTCCTTTTTACAATAATATCATTTTTTAAATAATTGTAAAACAGATTTAATAAAATATCATAAATAATATTATGGAAAAAGAAGAATTTGAAGGAAAGGGCAAATGTCGGATAGATGGAAGAATAAAAATGACCGGGTGCGAAATGGTTACTCTTGCTGGGAGCATTGCTATTTGTCTTGGTGAAAAATATGGAAGAGAAGATTTGAAAAAATTAAAAATTCTTTTTTCAGCAATTACTGCTAATATTTCAGTTATAGAACATGATAAAAAAGACTAATCATTTTATAAGTAAAATATAAATGATAAGTCTATTTGTTTATATTATTTTACACAGCAGACAAGCCACAACTGAACCTACGACCGAAGCGATAAGTGCAACAGGAATTGCATATAAAAGTCTTTTCACCTTCGTTTGAGAGGTATAAACGGCAGTTACATAAAATATGGTTTCACTGCAACCAAGTATAACGCAGGCACAACGTGAGATATAGCTATCAGCACCATATTCAAGTAGAACATTATTTAATAGTGCATAGCTTCCAGAACCTGTAAATGGTCTGAGTAGCACAAGTTCTATAAGCTGACTTGGTATTCCTAGAAGGTGAAATAAAGGTGAAAAAAATTGAGCGAGTAGCAAGGTTACTCCACTTACTCTTAAAAGGGCGACTGCTATCATAATTGTGGCTATATAAGGAAAGATGTCTATTACAAGAGGAATAGCTTTTTTTGCACCTTTGACAAAAGTGTCATAAGTATTGACTTTTTTATACTTTGAATAACAAAATAGAGCAATAAAGATGACAGGAATTATATAAGCACTCATTTTTCGTCACCTCGCTTTGCAGGAAAAAGCTTGTCCTTTTTTTGTAATTTATTTCTTAGTTTGCCAAATAATTTCACAAGCGTCACTCCAACCACGCAGGTGCAAATGGTGGATATTAGTGTTGGCAAAATTATGTCTGCTGGGGAAACTGATCCGGCTGCCGCTCTTAGACCTATAACTGTTGACGGTAAAAGTTGGATTGAGGTTGAATTTAACACGATTAGCATTATAATGGCATGCGTAGCCACTCCACTTCCATTGTCCAGCCTTTTCATGGCTGATATTCCCATTGGTGTTGCAGCGTTGCCCAGTCCAAGCATATTGGCAGACATATTTAGTGCTATCATCTTTTCTGTTTCAGGGTCATCGATTTTAAACAGCCATTTTATAATAGGGTGCAATAGTTTTGCCAGTTTCTGACTTAGCCCACTTGCGTCAACTATTTCTAAGATACCAAGCCAAACAGCATAAACAGCACATAACTCTATTGCAAGTGTAAGTGCGTCAGTAGAAGCGCCTATCATTGTACTTAAAATTATCCCAGGATTGTTGAAAATAAGAAAGGATATTGAAACAACAACCATTAACAACCAAATTATATTCATAATGTAATTTATTCTTAATTTTAATGATTTAGAATTAATTGACTTTTTGTGGAATTTTGTGCAAAATAGAGTTTATAAAATATAATTCATTTTTGGTTGAAAAGTTGATTTGATATTAAAGGAGATTTTCGATAATGATACAAACTAAGTTGACGGGATCGGACAAATATGAAATAAAAAAAGGAGGCTTACGATAATGATACAAACTAAGTTTGTTGATACTCATGCTCATCTGACAGATGTTGCTTTTGATGAAGATAGAAATTTTGTTATTAAAAAAAGTGGCGAACTTGGAGTAGGACTAATTATCACTTCTGGATTTAATTATAGTTCATCTGTGGAAGCAGTTAAACTTGCAAACGACAATCTGGGCGTTTATGCCTCAATTGGTTACTATCCTGAAAATATTTTAGAGTTAAATGCTGAAACTGAAAATGATTTTATTAATTTGGCTAAATCTGACAAGGTTGTAGCTATTGGGGAGATAGGACTTCAATACACTGACAACATGCCAGACAGAGAAAGTCAGAAAAGGGGACTTATTAGACAACTTGAAATTGCACATGAGTTGCATTTACCGGTAGTTATACATTGTCGTGATGCTTATGGCGCCATGGTTGAACTTCTTAAACAAAATAAATCCCTTTTAAGTTTTGGAGGAACGGTTCATTGTTTTAGTGGCAGTAAAGAAATTGCAAACGAGCTATTAAAACTTGGTTTACGTATTTCAGTTGGAGGAGTTTCTACTTTTAAAAATGCACAAAACCTAAGGGAAACCTTAAAAGAAATTCCTATCGATAGAATATTACTTGAAACTGATTGTCCTTATCTTACTCCTCATCCATATAGAGGTCAAAAAAATAGTCCATGTTTTATTCCAACTATTGCAGAAAGTTTGGCTAATTTAAAAGGTTTGGATGGAGAAGAGGTCGCAAGAATTACCACAAAAAATGCAAGGGAGCTATTTAAAATATGATAGAACATAATTTTAAGAAAAAGTTTGGGCAGAACTTTATTTCAGACAAAAACCTACTTAATGCAATCTGCACCGATGCCGGACTAAGTGAAGCCGATCAGGTGCTTGAAATCGGTGCAGGTGGAGGAAGCTTGACTGGTGCAATAAGTAGTCATGTAAAAAGGGTTGTAAGTTATGAAATAGATAAGGATTTACAATCACATCTTCTATCTCTCGGCCTCAAAAATGTAGAGTTCGTTTTTGGAGATATAATGAATTATTCTTTAAGTGAAGTTGAAAATGCCTTTGAAGGTAGTTATAAAATGGTTGCAAATCTGCCATACTATATCACAACGCCTATAATTTTCAAGTTTATAAAATCAAAAAAACTTGACTCGCTCACAATCATGGTTCAGAAAGAGGTTGCACAAAGAATGGTTGCCGGTGTTGGGAGCAAAGACTATGGAATTCTTTCAGTTATGGTTTCTTTTTATGGCAATGCACAAATAAAAAGAATTGTGCCTAGAAATCTCTTTTATCCACAACCTAACGTCGATTCAGCGATAGTCAATATTAAAATTGACAGAACCAAGTTTTTTAGTATCAATGATGAAGAGTTTTATAAATTTGTAGGTTATGCTTTTTCTATGAGAAGAAAAACATTAAGAAACAATCTTTCGCATAATGGTATATCAAAAGAAAACCTGGCAAAATTGGACGAAAAAGTGCTATCAAAGCGTGCAGAAGAGTTTGATATTTTACAATTAATAGAAATTTATTCAAAAATAATTGGCTCAAAGGATAAGTTTTTGTTGTAATTTGAATTTTTATTTGTTATAATGTTAATGATAAATAGTGTCACAATATCATTTTGCTGGGCATCCAAGTTTAATCATTCATTTTGTTTGATGTTATGACTTATGGATATTTTAATTTTAAGGAGGGGAAGATGAAATTTATGTCCTTGTTAAACATCGGTATAAAAGACTGGTTTCTTTCTATATTAGACAATATCCCTAGAATTATATTTTTCTTCTTCGCTGCTTTCACAAGTGGTATTGATGCACTGCAATGTATGATTAGAAAACTTGCCGGTCTTGACACTTATTGGACCACACAGGTAGGGGGCGTTAATGACGCTGGCGAAGTCGTTGCTAATGGTAATAAAACAGCAAATTTCGGAAAAGACCCTCTTACAGAATTTATCTATGGGACGCTTGGTATTGGTGACTCTGCAACAGCTTACAAAGCTCTCAACACAGTTTTCTGGTCACTCTCTATTTTCGCTTTAATTATTCTTGTTGTTTCAACTATGGTTGCTATCATCAAATCTCATTATAGCGAAGAATATCAAAATACAAATCCTTGGAAATATATTTATACAGCTATTAAAGCTATACTTACTTATGCAATCATGCCAGTTGTGATTGTTGTTGGTTTACAACTTTCAAGTCTTATTCTTAGAACTCTCGACAATATCACAGCAGGGGCTGACTATGCGAAAATCGTGGGCATTTATGGTCAAAGTGCAGTAAATAAATTCAAAGCTTCTGAAATTGACGGAAATGATAAAGATAAATTTTTTACCCATTATGACTTTTTCGGAGAGGGAATTGCGACCTCGAATACTACTTTTAGTGGAATGCTCTTTACTGCGTCTGCCTATTCATCAAATAGAGTGAGAAATCTAAGTCTTCCGGTCAGTGAAGTGAAGTCATTTAATGGTATCTTTGCACAAGATGATTGTGCTGAATATTCAAGATTGACAACAGAAGAAGAAAGAATTGAATATGTTGCATACCAAATCGACTATGCTTTCTCAAATCATATAATGCTTAACAGTTCTGTAAGCTTCTCTACTCTCCAAGATGCTTTGGAAAGTGTAAGATATACAAAATCTACCGATCTTCTTTTCGGTGCTGGTAGTACATTTAAATCTTTCTCTAAATATAATGTTAGAGCTGTTTGGATGTTCTACGATCTCTGGCAATTTCAATATATAGTAGCATTTGGAGGAGCAGTCACTATTA
>CARBWQ010000021.1 GCA_948949055.1 uncultured Eubacteriales bacterium
ATTTGTGTTTGTTATATTTGTTTGCGTTTTTATATATTTATAACCAAAGTATCCAGTTGTACATGTGGTTATGGTAAGTAATACAACAAGAACATTAACTAGAAATTTTTTCATTTTTCCTCCTTTAAAATAAATTTGAATAAATTCACTTAGAAAATTTATATTATCTTTTGTAAATTAAACCTCCTTTTGTATAAATTAAGACCAAAATGTCTATCTTTATTATATGGAACAAAATGTTCCAAATTAAGCATTTTAGAACAAATTGTTCTATGATTGTATCAATGAGTAAGTTTAAAGATAGATTAAAAGAGTTAAGAATAGAAAAGGGTTTACGAGGCAGGAACTAGCTGACAAACTTTTTGTTAGTGTCCGTCTTATTTCCTATTGGGAGAGTGGTCAAAGAGAGTGTAATTTTGAAATGCTAATTAGACTATCAAAAATTTTAATGTAACTATCGATTATTTGCTTGGTGTAACAAATTTTTAAAGGATAAAGATGTATCCTTTTTTTTATTATATAAAAGAATATTTTTGAACGTTATGAAAAAAATACTAATAATGATATATATAGTAATTATTAAATAAATATTATCATAAAAATAGCTTAAAAAATTTGACAGTGGCTGACAAAAAATGTTAAGATATAAATGAAAAAAGTATCTTTATGAAAATTTTTTAATTAAATATGACTAATAATTGATTTTTGTTTAGTTCGCTGTAATAAAGTTGTTTTTGTTAAAAATGATCCATTCTAAGATAGTTTAATCTTGTAGGAGGTATTATGGCTGAAAATGTTGCTAAATCAAAAAAGAAAAAGGTTTTGTGGATAGTTATTCCAATTATTTTGCTTTTGCTTATTGGGGTAGGTATTGCAATTCCTTTTTTACTTAAAGGCAATAAAGAAATAAAAGTTGTGGATTTGACTCTTTCTGAGCACAACACTTTTGTTTATGGAGAAAATGTTTATTCTGCTCCTATAACTGTAAAGTATGAAAATGGAACAAGTGTTCAGATTAAACTTAGCGATACTATTATTAGTGATGCTGATAAGGCAAAGCTTGAAAATGTGGGTAATTATATAATCAGTATTACTTATAAAGGATTCAGAAAAAACGTTGAAATTGTAATTACTCCTGCTGAGTTTACAAGTGAAGAAATTGAAAATATTGAATATGAAGATAAAGTAACAGTATTAAGAGAAGGTGAAATTTTCTTTCCTGTAAAATCAATTCCAGAAGGAAGTAGTGTAAGTTATAGCGTTGATGAAAGCGCTCAAAGAAATGATAGTTATAATTTGACTGCACCTGGTACTTATACTATTCATGCTTATATTTCAAGACCTAATTACAAAGAAGTAGAAGTTAGTTTCTCTGTAAGAGTAATAGATGCAACTTTTGATCTGGAAGGATTTGATTTTGATGAAGATAAATTAACTTATATTTTAACTGTTGCTTCTTCGACAGAGATTTTTAATTTTGAAGAAATAGTTAACAAAAGTGAAGATATAATATGTGAAATTTATAGCGATGAAGAATGTACTAATAAAATAAACAGTCAAAACTTAACTTTAAATGAGGGTAATAACTTCTACTATATGATTTTAAGTGTTGACGGGATACCAACTACACAAAAATATACTATTAATATTTATAAAAATCATATTTATAACATTGGTTTTTACTTTAATAATGAGCTTTTAGAAAACATAAGATTTGATGAGGGGGGGGGTATTTTACAAAATCCTAATCTCTCAAAATTAGGCTATGATATTACAGGTTGGAAACATGGGGAGAATATAGTGGAATTTCCATTTGCACCAAATGGAGATATGCGATTGGATGCAATCTATTCGATAATTCATTATCAAATCACCTATGATTTAAATGATGGAAATCTTGTTGGACAAAAGAATAGTTATACAATTGAAGATGAGGACTTTACTCTTGCAATTCCTACCCGTGAAGGTCATGTGTTTGCAGGTTGGGGTGGAAGTGAAATTGAAGGAATTCAAAAGAATGTTGTAATAACAAAGGGTTGTACTGGCGACAAGACTTTTATTGCACATTGGGAAGGCTTATTTAACTGTCAATTTAAATTTAAAGATCAAATACTTTTTGATGAAGAAATTAAAAATGGAAACGAAGTCGAAAATTTCGAATTTGCAAAAGAAGGCTATGAAATTGATGGTTGGCTGGTAAATGGTGAAAAGGTTTCTTTCCCTTATACTGTTACCCAAGATGTAGTTTTTGAAGCAAATTGGAAATTGATTAATTATGATATCACATTCAATCTTGATGGTGGAATATTAGAAAATGCAAAAACATCTTATACAGTTGAAGATGAAAATTATTCTTTACCAGTTCCAGTGAAAGAGGGCTATGATTTTGTTGGCTGGAAGGTGAACAATAGTCAAGAAATTTTTGCTGAATATACTATTCAGCTAGGAACTATTGGAAATATTGAATTTACAGCGATTTTTGAAATACAAAAGTTCACTATAATTTGGAATGACTTTGATGGTAGAGAACTTGAAAAGGATATTGATGTAAACTATGGCACAATGCCAAGTTTTGATGGTCAAGAACCTAATAGAACAGCAAATGCACAATACACCTATAATTTTATAGGTTGGTCACCAAAGATTTCAACAGTTACAAAGGATTGTATATACACTGCTGTTTATGAAACAGTTGTAAACAAATATGATGTGACATTTGACAGTCAAAATGGCAGTGAAATTGTTTCGCTGACAAAAGATTATGGTACAATTTTAAAAGATTTGCTTCCTATGCCAGAGAGAAGAGGATATAGACTTCTTGGTTGGTTCACTCAAAGCGAGGGTGGAGAAAAGATAGATGAAAATTATCAAATAGTTGGAAACGCAAATTTCTTCGCTCATTGGGAAATAATCGATTATAAGATTAGCATTGATTCAAGTGTTGTTAATGGTCAAGTGAATATTGTAGAAACTGCAAATTACAACGAAAGAATATCATTCTCTGTTACACCAAATGCAGGTTATAGAGTAAGAAGAGTCTACTACATTGGCGAAAATTCACAAGAAGTAAATATAAATGAATCATTTGTAATGCCAGATGAAAATATAACTATTTATGTTGTATTTGAAGCTATTGATTATAATATTATAACTGGTGTTACCACTAATGGCTCAATTACTATTTCAAAAAATAGTGCAAATGTTGGTGATAAAATTGAAGTAACAATAAATGCACAAACAGGCTATGAATTAGACGAATTATACTATATTACTTCTGCTAGTGAAAGGGTAAATATTTTAAATAATAGTTTTATAATGCCAACAGATTCAATTTCTGTGCATGCTACATTTAAAATAATTAATTATCAAATCAATAAGGCAGAAATTAACAATGGAAGTGTAATTTTATCAAAAACTACTGCAAACTATGGCGATGAAATAGAGCTTACAATTACAGCTGAAATAGGTTATCAATTAGATGAATTATATTATATAAATTCTGAAAATGAAAAGGTAGTTATAAACAATAACAAGTTTAATATGCCTGCTGATTCAGTGACAATTTATGCAAGATTTATAAAGATAGATTATCAGCTAACAACTGCTACCGTTGAAAATGGTTCAATTACACTCTCAAAAACAGTTGCAAATATCGGTGATGAAATAGAGGTTTCTATAAACGCTGATATTGGCTATCAACTTGATGAACTTTATTATATTAATTCATTAAATGAAAGAGTGGAAATTGTTGACTTTAAATTTGATATGCCTGCTGATTCGGTTGAAGTAGTGGCTAGCTTTGAAGTAATTACCTATAAAATTTCATATGAATTAAATGGTGGAAACTTAACTAATAAAGTAGAAAGTTATAATATTGAAGATGAAAGCTTTACAATCGCACAACCTATCAAGACAGGTTATACCTTCTTAGGTTGGGAGGGTAGCGAGATTAGTGAAGGCACAAAAGAAATCACAATAGAAAAAGGTTCATTCGGTGATAGAAGTTATACTGCTAAGTGGCAGATTAACCAATATACTTATACTTTCTATAATGGTGATGAAATTATAAAACAAGAAACAATAGATTATAATGCTTCTATTGAAGCTCCTGAAAACCCAATAAAAGCAAGTGAAGATGGTATAAATTACTTCTTTAACGGCTGGGATAATGAAATTCCAAGTATAATAAGTGACCAAGATTTAACATTTAATGCTGTTTATCGTGAAGAGCATTTCAGCAAAGGACTTCATTTTACAACAAATAGTCTTTCAGATACCTTTATAGTTGATAAAGGTACAACAACGGATATAGATATTATTGTTCCTTCAACTTACAACCATAAAAAGGTTGTGAAAGTGGCTGATAATGGTTTTGCTGGTATTGAAGATGTAAAGACTATCACACTTAGTAGCAATATAACCACAATCGGAAGTGGTGTATTTGCAAATTGTGCAAATCTTCAACAGGTAAATAATCTTACTTCAATTACCACTATTCCAGCAGGAACTTTTGAAAATTGCAATAGCCTTGAAAGCTTTGAAATAGGTGAAAATGTAATCATTATTGGTGAAAGAGCATTTAAAAACACTGCAATTGTAAATATTTCTATTCCTGCATCTATAATAGCAATAGAAAGCACTGCATTTGATGGTGCTCCTGTTACCGAATATGTTGTAAGCGAAATGAACTCAAATTATAGCTCAAAAGATGGCAACTTATATAATAAAAATCTTACTATTTTAGTGAAATATGCAGTCGGAAAGACGGAAGAAACATTTATCATTCCTGGTAAAGTAAAGGAAATTGCTGAGACTGCATTGCTTGAAAACTCAGAAGCTTTGGAGGCAAGAGAATTTAAACTTAAAAATTTAGTAATTCCTTCAAGCGTAGAGATTATTGGTTCAAATACTATTGATAAAAATATTTTGATTTTCACATATATGGCAGAAGAACCTGAAAATTGGGATGATAGCATTATCTTAAATAACACAATTTATTGGGATGAGGCTTGGGACTTTATCAACGGCGTTCCTCAAAGTACTTTGGCAGTTAGCCAATTTAAAACAGGCATCTATCAAAACTGGATGAGTTATATTAAAGATGAGGTAAGACTATTTGATGTGGTAATGCCAGGATCTCATGATGCAGGTACAAATGGTCTTGGAAGTGCTTACAGAACTCAAAATAGTGGTTTCTATGATCAACTTATCGGTGGCGTTAGATACTTTGATACAAGAGTTGCTGAATATGGTGGCAATGTAAGATGCGTTCATGCAAATTCAGGTGCAACGCTTAGCAGTGCAAATGCACAAGGCGTATATTTCAAAGATCTTCTTAATGATGTAAATAGATTTATAAATGATAATCCAAGCGAAATTATTATGCTTGATTTCCAACATATCTGGAATGATTTTTCTTCAAATGTTTTACCAATGCTATTAGAAAATATCCCTTCTAGAATGATGCTTAAAAAATCACAAACTAGTGACTTATCATCTGTAACTATGGGGCAACTTAGAGAATGGGGAGTTAATGTTGTAGTATTTGTAAATGATGAATTAAGTTACAGTCCAGATTTTAATGCCAATGAATTTCTTTATCAAAGATCTCAATATCTACTTTCGCCATATGATGGTTCATCTCATAGAGGAAGTGGAAACGATCTTATCAATCATTTCCCAACTTACTATGAACAAAGTGATGGCACTAAATTGTTTGTTCTTCAATCTCAAAGAACAGGTGGTGGAACAAGTGGACTTGACATAGCAAATCTTGAAAAAGATTTTAGAGGTACAGCCAATGCTTATCTTAGAAGCTTGACTCTTGAAGAAAATGCTGACAAACTTGCTAAACTTAATGTCGTTATGCGTGATTTTGTGGTAGATGACAACATTGATACATCTGTATCTGCACAAGAAACTATGCAAAGTATATTGTTCTTAAATATTAATAAGGACAATGTAAAACTTAGCCGTGATGCTTACTTTAAGATAATGTTAGATTATGATTATATAGAGTCTACCTTATCTAAACTTTACTAATAAAGGAGGAACACTATGAAAACGAAAAATAAAGTAATTTTAAGTACTATATTGAGTTGTGCTTTCATTATTAGTTTTGTATTTGCGATGTTGCTGTTGTTGCCTAAAACATCTTCGCATGCAGTTGCTGTTTATCAAATTTCCAATGGTGATCAGCTTAAAGCGTGGCTACAAGATGCAGATTATGTACAGTCAAATAATCCAGAGGCTGAACTTACTGCAAATATAACTCTTGACTGGGGCAACACTTGTGCTCCTAATGATGCTTACATTCGTTCTGGAAAAGTTCTTGATGGGAAAAATTTTCAGATTACACTTGCTGGTGTAAAAGGAACTATTGGAGCAAATCCTAATATAAGTAGTAATTTTAGTTTTTTTGGAAGATGGCATGATGGTACAATTAAGAATACCAACTTTGTAACAGGTGATGATTTTCAAATAACAATTCATTCAGATTCTTGTCGTGATAATACTGGTGTATTTACAGGACTAATATTTAGCCAAATAAATAATGGTGTTGTTAGTAATTGTAATTTTGAAATCAAACATAGTATAAGATGGGTAAATGGTGCAAGCACTATGAGAGCTAGTAACCACTTTGGTGTAATCGCAGGAGAAATAGTTGGCTCAACTAGGATTGAATATACTAGCATTAAACAATTTGCTGAATCTACAATTCATGTTGAAGCTGATAACCCACTTGCTGTTGCGTTTATTAGAGCTGGGCTTGTTTGTTCCGATTCAAATAAGTCAGATAATGGTACTCCTATAATAAAAAATATTATCATTGAAAGATGGGGAAAAATTGAATTAAAAACAGCTGATACAAATTATGCGACTACTGGTGGAATATATGGTGCTATTGTGGCCGATATGCAAAGGTCAGGTGATGGCACAAACCATGATGTACAAATTGATGGTGTTATCTATAATGGTTTAGGTGGTGGACTAAATAATAATGTAAGTTATATAGGAAAGGGTAGTGGCTCTGGATATCTTATTGGCAGACGTGAAGATAAAGTTAAAGTTTATAAAAACTTTTATTCTTATGTAAGTCTTGATAACGAAAGTTCATTGAGAACTGATGGTGGTGTAACTTATATTCCAGTTGATTGTACGCTATCTTTTGACCCAGACAATGAAAACAATGTTATTCTCACATCTAATATTGCCAAAGGAAATGAATTTATATGGAACGTAAGTTATGACAAAGCTAATCAACTATTAAATACTTATACTAATGTTTCTAAGAGTGTAAGCATAGCTAAACATGATGCCGATTCTTCACTACCAGTTGAGAATATGAGTATTAGCCTTGGTACTATTAAAACAAGTGCAAAATTTGGTTTTGTTAATTCAGAAGTTACTTATAATGGTCAAGAGTTCCCAGCAAGATTTGATGTTCAAGGAGAGGTAATTACTACTGGTTTTGATGCAAAATTTGAAAACCATAAAGATGCGATTACAACAACTGGCAAAAAGGCAAGTGTACTTCCTTTATATAATGAAAGAGAAGATGGAATCTTTTTAAGAGATAATAAATATTTCATTTATAAAGATAACATTACTTATGAATTTTCAGAAATGACTATTCAGCCAGCTCCACTTTCACTTATTTATACAGAAGGTGATATTTACACAAATAGTTTAAAAATTGAAGGCCTTGTAAATGATGAAGTTGTTACTATTGAAGGTGCTGGCTATGGCAATGAAACAATTAATTTGAATTGTTTAAGAAATTCGACTCATAAAACAATTGAGTTTAATGACAATACTATTCAAACAAACTACAAGATAACAAAAGAAAACATTGATGATAATTTTACCTATGTTATTACTCCACATGAAATCATTGTGGATGAAGGAATTGTGATAAATGGTGTTGAAAGCACTTTTGCTTCTTTTGAAAACGGCAAACTTTCAATCTACACAAAAAGTTATCAAACTCTTAGACTGAGTTTTACTCAAACTGATGGCTATCTCAATAGGGCTAAGTTCATAACAACTAATGGTATAGACTATGATATTCTTGGAAGTTTTAATGAACAGACAGAAACTATGAGCTATGATGTTAAACCAAAAAATCAGGATGATTTCCAATATCTTACTCAAATTTCACTTGTAGAGTCTTATAAGAAAGTAGCAGTTAAATTGGATATAAGTGATATAAGTCTTTTGAGTTTGCTTTCTGTAAATGGTCAAACTCCAATAGAATTTGGTGAGTACTTTGTTTCTTCATTTGATTATAAGCAAGAAGTTAAACTTAATGTTGCCTTAAATCAAGATGTAGCTCAAAATTATGATATCAAAGTTTTTGTTGGTGGCGAAGAGGTGAGCATTTCTAGCGAAGGTTATCAATTCTTAGCAATAGGTGATATTAACAACATTCTTAATGTCAAAATTGATATAACTGCAAAGACAGTTTAAAAAAGTGAACATGTTAGCAAGTCTAACATGTTCTTTTTTGATAATTAATTTGTCAATAGGACTAATATTTGCTATAATTAAATAAACGAGGTTAAAATGAAAGTACTAATTGTTTCTATGACGTGTGGCGAAGGGCATAATCAAATTGCAAAAGCAATTAAAAATAAACTTGATAGTAAAAATGTAGAAAGTAAAATTATTCAATTGTATGGATTTTCAGAGAGGGAAATTATAAAACAAAATAAAATGTTTTTGCGTGCTTGTAAGTTTATTCCACATTTATATGGTTCTATTTGGGAACGTATGCGTAAGAAACCTTTTAAAGGCTATATTAAAGGTGTTATAAAGGATTGCGAGAAACATATTCAAAAACAAATTGAAGATTATAATACTGATGCAATTGTTTGTACTCATAATAATGCAGGTGCAGTTGTTGCCAATTTGAAAAAAGAGGGCAAACTTCAAAATCATGTAAAAACTTATAGTATAGTTTTTGATTATTGTCTTTGTCCTTATTGGGAAAGCAACAACGAAATTGATTTTATTATTCTTCCTCATGAAAATATGAAAGATGAAATGATTAAGCGAGGTTTTATTGAAGAGCAACTATTACCTTTTGGTCTTCCAATAGATGAAAAGTTTACAAGAGTAATAGACAAGAAAACTGCTCGCAGTGAACTAGGTTTAGATGCTGATAAATTTACTGTCATTTTGTATAGTGGTGGAAATTGTTTGAGTTCTGCCTATAAAATAATA